>JAQGLH010000201.1 GCA_028293005.1 Alphaproteobacteria bacterium | reverse complement strand
GCCCGGCATGCCGCTCGGGCTCGCGGGATAAGGCTTGGCTTTCTCTTCCTTGGTGTGCGGCGCATGGTCAGAGCCGATCACGTCGGGGACGCCCTGGTTGAGCCAGTGCCACAAGCCGTCGCGATGCTTGGCCGACCGGATCGGCGGGTTCATCTGGGCATAGGTGCCGAGCGCGGGATAGGCATCCTCCCCGGCCAGCGTCAGATGCTGCGGCGTGACCTCGCAGGTTGCGATATCCTTGTTGCGCGCGATCAGCGCGAGCTCGGCCGGGGTGGTGACGTGGAGGATATGGATCCGCCGCCGCGCCGCGCGCGCCAGCGCCAGGATGCGGCGCGTCGCAAGCAAGGCGCTTTCGTCGTCGCGCCACACCGGATGACTCGACGGATCGCCTTCGATCCGTTCGCCGAGCCGGGCATTCATCCGCGCCTCGTCCTCGGCGTGGATCGCGACGCGGCGCCGGCCCGACGCCAGCACCCGTGCCAGCGCGTCGTCCTCGGCAACGAGCAGGTCGCCGGTCGACGCGCCCATGAAGATCTTTACCCCCGCGGCCCCGGGCAACCGCTCGAGCTGGCCGAGCTGCGCGGCGTTGGCTGCAGTCGCGCCGACATAGAAAGCATGATCGCACCACATCCGGTTCGCGGCGCGGGCGAGCTTGTCGTTGAGCGCCTCGGCGCTATCGGTGTTCGGCTTGGTGTTGGGCATCTCGAACACTGCGGTGACGCCGCCGAGCACCGCGGCGCGGCTGCCGCTTTCGAGATCCTCCTTCGCCTCGAGCCCCGGCTCCCGAAAATGGACCTGCGTGTCGATCACGCCGGGCAGGATGGTCAGGCCGGTGCAGTCGATCGTCTCGCCGGCATCGCCGCTTTCGCCGATCGCGGCGATCTTGCCGTCGCTGACCGCGACATCCGCCTCGACCGCACCGCCGGGCGTCCAGACGATCCCGTTCTTCAGCATCAGATCGTAACTGCTCACGGCCGTTTCCTTCTGCGCTTTCCTTGGCGCCCTGCTTTCCTTTTGGATCGGTCCTCCCTAACTGCTGAGCATGGCCGCGACCACCCTCCACGACCGCGCTTTGCTGCGCCTCTCGGGCGATCAGGTGCGCGACTTCCTGCAGGGGCTGGTAACCAGCGATACCGCCGCCCTCGGCGAGGGGACTCCTTTGTGGGCCGGGCTGCTCACGCCGCAGGGCAAGGCGCTGTTCGATTTCATCCTCTGGGCCGACGGCGACGATGTGCTGATCGATTGCGAGGCCGCGCAGGCCGACGCGCTCGCCCGCCGGCTGACGCTCTATCGGCTGCGCCGCGCCATCGTCATCGCGCGCGAAGAGACGCTCGCGGTCCACTGGTCGCGCGCCGGGGAAAGCAGTGGCGAGCGCACGCGCGACCCGCGCCTCGCCGCCCTCGGCCACCGCTGGCTGGCACCTCCCGAGGAACCCGCCGCAGGCTGGCTCGCGCACCGCCTCGGACTCGGCGTGACCGAAGGCGAGGCCGAGCTCGGCGATATCCTGTGGCTCGAATGCAATGCCGCCGAATTGAACGGCGTCAGCTTCACCAAGGGCTGCTACGTCGGCCAGGAAAATACCGCCCGGATGAATTATCGCTCGAAGGTCAATCGCCGGCTGCTGGTGGTCCGCGCCGATGCGCCCGGCGATCGCACGCGCGTCCATTATCCCGAGCTTGGCCTGGCGGTCGACCATCGCCGCCTGGACGACCTCGACGGCGCGATCATCCCCGACTGGCTGAAAGCAGCGCTCCAGTAAGTTCCGGGACGGGACGCGGACCGCGCTTCCGGCCGATCTGGAAGGTGGCGCCGTCGTCGTAAAGCGCGGCCGAGGCCTCGGCTCCAATAATCGCAGATGATCGGCGCCAGAACCCCTTGCAGGTCACCAACCCGCCGCGATCACATGGCTGAGGTCGACGAGCCTCGCTTGGCGATCCGCCATAGGGTCACCCCACCGATCAGCATCCATAGCACATTCAATGCTGCCGAGGGGAGCGCTCCGTGCCACCAGCCGTTGACCGCGAAGCCCATCGCGCCAACGACGTTCATCATCTGATAGAGGCGCGATTGGCCGTCGAGCTTTCCGATCGAAAGCAGGAGATAGGCGCCCAGGATCAGGACGGCACCGCCCCAGCCGGCCGCCTCGATCGCAAGTTCCTGCGCGCTCAGGCGGCCAGGTTCCGCAGCACGTAGTGAAGGATGCCACCGGCCCGGAAATATTCGAGCTCGTTGAGCGTGTCGATCCGGCAACGGGCGCGGAAACTGAACTTGCTGCCATCGGCGCGCGTCACCTGCACCGCCATCTCCTGGCGCGGCTGCACGGTCGGGATTCCTTCAATCGTAAAGGTCTCGTCGCCGTTGAGCCCCAGGCTCTCGCGATTGTGGTCGTCGAGGAATTGCAGCGGCAGCACGCCCATGCCGACCAGGTTGGAGCGGTGGATACGCTCATAGGTCTCGGCGATCACCGCACGGACGCCAAGCAGTGTCGTGCCCTTCGCCGCCCAGTCGCGCGACGAGCCGGTGCCATATTCCTTGCCGGCGATCACGACCAGCGGGGTCGCCGAAGCCTTGTAGAGCATCGCCGCATCGTAGATCGGCATCACCTCGCCGGTCGGCACGTAACGGGTAACGCCGCCCTCGATGCCGGGAGTCATCTGGTTCTTGATGCGGATGTTGGCGAAGGTGCCGCGCATCATCACTTCATGATTGCCGCGGCGCGCGCCATAGCTGTTGAATTCCTCGCGCGGCACCTTGTGCTCGGTCAGATATTTCCCCGCGGGGCTGTCGAGCTTGATCGCGCCGGCCGGGCTGATGTGGTCGGTGGTGATGCTGTCGCCGAAGATCGCCAGAGGCCGCGCATTGTGGATGTCGGTCAGCGCGGTCGCGGTCATGCTCATGCCCTCGAAATAGGGCGGGTTCTGGATGTAGGTCGATGAAGCCGACCAGGCGTAGGTGTCGCCGCCGGTCACCGCGATCTGCCGCCAGCGCACGTCGCCTTGATAGACATCGGCATAGCGCGTGCGGAACATGTCCGAATTGACATATTGGTCGATCAGCGAGCGCACTTCCTCGTTGGTCGGCCAGATGTCGCGCAGATAGACGTCCTCGCCGTTCTTGCCCTGGCCGATCGGGGAGGTGACCATATCCTGGGTGACGCTGCCCTTGATCGCATAAGCGACCACGAGCGGTGGCGAGGCGAGATAGTTGGCGCGTACGTCGGGGCTGACCCGGCCCTCGAAATTGCGGTTGCCCGACAGCACTGAGGCGGCGACCAGATCGTTGGCGTGGATCGCCTTCGAGATCGCATCCGGAAGCGGCCCCGAATTGCCGATGCACGTCGTGCAGCCGTAGCCGACCAGATCGAAGCCGAGTGCGTCGAGATCCTCCTGCAGCCCCGACTTCCGGAGATAGTCGGTGACGACCTGGCTGCCCGGCGCGAGCGAGGTCTTGACCCATGGCTTGCTGTCGAGGCCCCGCTCGCGGGCCTTGCGCGCGACCAGCCCGGCCGCGACCAGCACGCTCGGGTTCGATGTATTGGTGCAGCTCGTGATTGCCGCGATGACGACATCGCCATGGCCGAGGTCGTGGCCGTTGACCGGCACACGCGTGTCGAGCTCGGCGGGGTTATGGCCATATTCCTTGGCGAAAGCCGAGCGGAACTCCTCGTCGAGGCGCGACAGCAGCACCTTGTCCTGCGGCCGCTTCGGGCCGGCGAGCGACGGCTCGACGCTCGACATGTCGAGCTCGAGCGTGTCGGTAAAGATCGGATCGGCGATGCCGATCTCGTGCCACATGCCCTGCGCGCGGCAATAAGCTTCGACGAGCGCGATCTGATCATCGCTGCGGCCGGTCAGGCGCATATAATCGAGCGCCTTGGTGTCGATCGGGAAGAAGCCGCACGTCGCGCCATATTCCGGGGCCATGTTGGCGATCGTCGCACGGTCGGCGAGCGACAGCGCGGTCACGCCCGGGCCGTAGAATTCGACGAACCGGCCGACGACGCCCTTCTGGCGCAGCATCTGTGTGACGGTCAGCACCAGATCGGTTGCGGTGATCCCTTCACCAAGCGCCCCGATGAGGTGGAAACCAATCACTTCGGGGATCAGCATCGAGACCGGCTGGCCGAGCATTGCCGCCTCGGCCTCGATCCCGCCGACGCCCCAGCCGAGCACACCAAGGCCGTTGACCATCGTCGTATGGCTGTCGGTGCCGACCAACGTGTCGGGATAGGCGACCTCGTGGCCACCGGCGTCGGGCGACGACCACACGCCGCGCGCGATATGCTCGAGATTGACCTGGTGGCAGATGCCGGTGCCTGGCGGAACGACCTTGAAATTGTCGAATGCGTCCGAACCCCATTTCAGGAACTCGTAACGCTCGATGTTGCGCTCATATTCGAGCGCGACGTTGCGCTCGAACGCTTTGGGCGAACCGAATTCGTCGACCATCACGCTGTGATCGATGACGAGATGCACCGGAACCTGCGGGTTGATCTTCTCCGGCTTACCGCCAAGCGCCTTCATCGCGTCGCGCATCGCGGCGAGGTCCACCACCGCCGGCACGCCGGTGAAATCCTGCATCAGCACGCGTGCCGGGCGGTATTGGATCTCGCGTGCGGTCGCACCCTTGTCCTGCTGCCAATCGACGAGCGCCTGGATGTCGGCGCTGGTCACCGTCTTGCCGTCTTCGAAACGAAGCAGGTTTTCGAGCAGCACCTTCATGGAGAAAGGCAGGCGCGAGACGTCCCCGAATTGCTCGGCCGCCTTGGCGAGCGAATAATAAGCGAAATCGTGGCCGGCGACGCTCAGCATGGAGCGGGTGTTGAGCGTGTCGTGGCCGGTGGCAGTCATAAGGGCTCCGTCGGGAAATGGTGTTTCGCCGCGCTCGGACAGCGGCGCTTGCGGCGCCTCTAGCAAGCCGGGGTGCGCGGGGGAAGGGGCGCGGACGCGCGCCGACCGGTGTCTCCTGGGGTCGGCCCTGACCGGCCGAAGCGCTCCTGAAAGGCCCAATCGCAGCCGCTGTCTCATCCGCAGCCGGGCCTGCGCAATGCGGCCGATTCGAGCCTGCGCGAATTTTTTGCAACTGTGGCCGCAACGACTCACCCGCAAAACGAAACGCCTCGTCCCAACGGTTTTAGGCGCTTCCGGGGACGGTTAACGGAGGGGCCCGCGGCACGTTGCCGGTTCGTTCATCTCAGCGCCATGAAACCGTTCCAAGTCATTGCACGTTGAGCCGCCAAGTTACGGAAGGAAGTGACATGGCAAGTATGATCGATTCGACCGGCCAGGTGTATAATCATAATCCCGCTGCCCGCGGCTATCACGTCGTCTATCGGGAGCATGAGGTTAACCATTGCCCCGGATGCAGCAGGACACATTGGTACGTTGGCCGGACCATGGCTGAATGCGCTTTTTGCCAGACCGCGCTGCCGCTAGAGGCGTCGAAGCAGGTGGGCCAAGGTGGCGTCACGATCCACGTCCGCCGTCCCGCTTTCCCGCCCGAAGAGCATGCCTTCGCAGCATAGCTTACAGGCTGTTCTATGACTGCCCGCTGCCCGCGACCGGTGCAGCGGGCTGGGCACCGGCCTCGCTTATTCCAGCTTATGTTTAGGCGAAAGGCCGGCAGTCCAAGCTCAACCGCCCGCATCTTACTGCCGCCGATCCGACCGCGGGGCAGCAATTTAACCGACGCCGTTTTAACGCTCTTTTGGTGGCCTTTCGGTTATCGCCACTGGCGATGGGCCATATCTCTGCCTTTGGAGCGATCGCGGTCGGCGGCGCCGTTCTGCTCGGCGCGCATCTGCTGACGCCGCAGCCCGCGGCGGAGCCGCCGCTGCGCAGCGCCCGCAGCGCAGTAGCCAGTTCGGCGCCGCAGCCGGTCGGCAACGGCTATGCGAGCTACAAGATCAAGCGCTCGAGCGACAATCACTTCTACGCCGAAGCACAGGTCAACGGCGCCCTCGTCCGCTTCCTCGTCGATACCGGCGCGTCGAGTGTCGTGCTGACGCGGGACGATGCCCAGCGCGCCGGTATTGGTGCAGGTGATTTCAGCACCCAGGCAATCGGCGCTGGCGGGCCGGTCAGACTGATGCCGACCGTGATCGGGCGACTGGCGCTTGGCCCGCTCGAGGCGGACAACGTTCCCGCCATGGTCGCCGAAAGCGGCCTTCCGGTCTCGCTGCTCGGCCAGAGCTATCTCGCCAGGATCGGCAGCGTCTCGATCGAGGGCGATGTGATGGCGTTGCGCTAGCCCCCACCCGCCCTAACGGACCGGCTTGCGGCGTACCGGGACCGGCGCATTGCAAAGGTCGACCCCGCCCGCCGCCCGCTGGAAAAAGTCGCCGCTGCGGTTGGCACGGCCCGCCACATAGGCCGAGAAAGCGGCGCTGTCCGAGCGCAGCACCTGATAGGCCGGGCGCACGGCCGGGGGCATGTCGGATGCGAGCCGAGCGCGAATGATCCTGATGTCGGAGCTGCGCTCCTTGTAAAAGCCGAGCGGCTCGGTGCCGCGTGGGCGCGCGGACAACGCCTCGATTCCATCGACGACCCGCCCGACCAGCGCGATGTTGAGGTCGAGGTGGCGCGGCGCCTGGCCGATCACCGCATAAAGCTCTCCGCCGGTGCCGGTGTCCGGCGCAAGGCTTCGCCCGGCGCCCACCATGGCATAGCAATGCGCCAGCCACGCGCGCCCACGCTCGGGATCGTAGCCGATCGGCCAGCCGCCGGCATGGCCGGCGATCGGCGCATAGCTGTCGGGAAAGCCGAGCGGCCGGGGTGTCAGCCCTTTGAGGGACCGGTCATATTCAGGGGGCGGGCGATCGACGACACCACCGGGAAGCGGCTTCTCGCTTTCGTTCACGCCCCATTGCGCGACATAATTGTCCTGGACTCGATACAAGGCCGCGCCATCCCACCAGCCGGCGCGCGCGAGCGCACGGACATTGGCGACATGGACCGGCGCGAATAGAGGCGCGAGCTCGATCGCGATCCGCGATTGGTCGGCAAGATCGATCACCAGCAGATCGGCTGGATCGACGTCGCGCCATTCCCCGGCCGCGGCAGACTTCACGACCTCGGCGGGATCGCGCGCACCCTCGACCGGCGAAGGGCGCCAGAAGCTGTAGCGCGGCGACCGGTCGCTCTGCGTCTCCCGGCCCGCCGGCGAGCAGGCAGCCGCGACCGCGACGACAGGCAGAAGCGCGGCGATCGCCAAGCGTCCCAATTCTTTCCCTTCGATTCAGGCGCCGGCGCGCTCGTGCGCGGGTGCGCCGCGATTGAAATACCGCCGCCAGATTCTTCATCCTAGCTTAATCTCGATCAGGGCAATCGAAACCTGACATGGTAAAAACAAAATTCACCCAGAAGCGGGGGGTCCCAATGGAAACCGACCTTCAATATTATACGCGTCGCGCAGCCGAAGAGCTGCGCGCCGCCGCGCGCGCCGACTCGTCCGAAGCGCAGATCCGTCATCGCACCCTGGCCGAGAAATATGCGGTCATCGTGCACGAGCGGGCGAACGGGCCGGTGCGCACGCCCGAGACCGCCCAGGAATAGGCGGCCCAGAAATAGGCGGCCCCGGCCGAAGCCGGGGCGCCGCAATGAAGGAAAGAGCCGAGGTCTGATCGAGATCGATCAGCCCTGGACGAGGTTTGGGTTCGCCTGTTCGTGCTTGAGGCTCTGCATTCGATCTAGATGAAGCGCCGAAAGCCCAAAATGAGCCTGTGCCGCCTGGATGCAGCTCGCGCTTAACGCACAGTCGAGCTCCGCCATTGCTCGCTCGGAGTGGAAGTCGATATCTTCGTCAATGTGCATCTTTGCTCAGTCCCGAATCGATTTTGGAACTCTACTATCGCCCACGTCCGGTGTCGGCGATGTGATCGCCTTGCGCATTGACGTGCGTTACGATCGGGGAATCTTTTGAGCTGATCTATGTTTCACGCCACCTCCGCTTTATCCTTGGAAAGCTTGGCCATTACTGTCGGACGGCGTAATTTCTCGCCGGAGTGCGACCGACAGCCTGCGGTGGAGCGGCTCACAAGTTTATTCCCGTAGCTGATCCTGCTTCTCCCGCCGCTCCTGCACATAGGAGAGCCAGCGCAGGAACATGCCGGCGATCGAAGTCGCCATGCCGAGGACGAGCAGGATGCGCATTGTCGGAT
>JAQGLH010000199.1 GCA_028293005.1 Alphaproteobacteria bacterium | reverse complement strand
CGGTGGTACGGGCATTCGAACTCTTTCTTGTTGCCCATCGGCGCGGTCTCGACCTGGTTCCCGCGGTGCGAGCAGCTATTGTAGAACACCCGCACGACACCGTCCTGGCCGCGCGCGAGCAACAGGGGAACGCCCGCGTGGTTGACGGTCTTGTAATCGCCGTTGTTCGGCACCTCGCTCTCATGCGCGATCGCGTGCCATTCGGGCCCGTGGAAAATGCGCTCGAGCTCGGCCTGCCAGATATCCTCGCGAGTGAAGGCCTCCTTGGGCACTTCGTTGCTGGCGTGCGGCCAGAGAAGTTGTGGGCTCGATGCCATGATCCGGTCTCCTAACAATGCCTTCCGTACGCAGAACGGCAGAAGGCTCCTTAACTCAAACAGTCTCGGTTAGAAACAGAATGACGGAGATTGCAGATAGTTGCCAGTCTCGATTACTTGCCCGTCATCGTCCCGCGGTGACCACGGCGCGCGTTGCCATCGCCTCGGCGCCATCCACTTTGGATCCACTCTTGGATCCACTTTTGGCGCCTTCGCCGCGCCCGACGATTTGCTCGTCGAAGATCGGCAAATTCCCTGGCGCGCCCGGAAGGATTCGAACCTCCGGCCCCCAGATTCGTAGTCTGGTGCTCTATCCAGCTGAGCTACGGGCGCCCGGGAGGCTGCGACATAAGCGGTAGGCCATCGGCGTGCAACCCCGTTGCGAGGGCCGTTGTCCGCGCATAGGAGAATGGCATGCCCACCCCCAAATACTCCTTGCTGGCCCTGCTCCTCGCGACCTCGCTCGGCGCATGCGCGCAGTCCGGATCGTTCCCATCGCTGGCACCGCGCGCAGCCGAGCGTGCCGCCTTCGACGGCGAGACGCCCGCAGCTCCTGCCCCGCCTGCCGCGAAGGACCCCGCGCTTGCCGCCCGCCTCGACCAGCTTGTCGGCAGCGCGCGCGAGGGCCAGCGCGCATTCGAAGCCGCGCTCGCAGGCGCGCGCAACGCCATCGCGCGCGGCGGCGCAACGCAGTCGGAGAGCTGGATCGAGGCTCAGCTTGCGCTGTCGCGCCTCGAAGCGGCGCGCACGCCGACGGTGACCGCCCAGGCCGAACTCGATGCGCTTGCGCTCGAGCGCGGCAAAAGCGGCCTAACGCCGAGCGACGCCGACCGCGCCGCGACCGACGCAGCGGCGGAGCAGATCAGGGCGCTGGTCGCTACCCAGGACCAGGAACTGGCGCGGCTCAGCGCGCGGCTGGCTCGCTGAGCTTGGGCCGGCCGATTTCGGTTCGGTGCCGTTCGGCGAGGTCCATGTAGATCGCGATCCCTTCGCGGTGACCGGCCAGTTCCTCGTCGGTGAGGTCGCGGACATATTTCGCGGGACGCCCGGCCCAAAGCTGGCGCGCAAGGATCTTCTTGCCGGGGGTGAGCATCGCCCCCGCGGCGAGCATCGAATCGCTGGCGATCTCGCAGCCGTCCATCACGATTGCGCCGAGGCCGACGAAAGCTCGATCCCGCAGGATGCAGCCGTGGATCATAGCCATATGGCCGATCAGCACGTCCTCGCCGATCAATGTCGGGTGCCCCGCCCTTCCGCCCGGCTTCGGGCTGTCGACATGGACGACGCTGCCGTCCTGGATGTTGGTCCGCGCGCCGATGCTGATCAGGTTGAGATCACCGCGCAGCACGCAGCCGTACCAGATGCTCGCTCGTGGGCCGATCTCGACATTGCCGATGATCTGCGCGTTCGGCGCGACGAAGGCGGTCGGGTCGACCCGCGGACTGATTCCACCAAAGCTCAGCATCATTCCTCCTCGAATTGACTCTGCGCCACTGGGCTGCTGCTCCGCTCGGGTCAACGCCCGAACGGAACCAGTCCCTCGGGCCTGAGCAGCGGCAATATCGTCGCATAATCGTCGCTCCAGCCGGCAAAGCCGGGGCGAGGCTCGAGCTCCTGCCAAAAGGCTTCGAACCCGCTGGCGGCGACCATGCGAGCGACTGTCGCCCGATCGCGCGACATCGCGATCCACGCCGATGCGGTGGCGAGCCGCTGCGCCTCGGCATCGCTCGGCTGGTAATCGAGCTCGACCGCGCGCCAGCCGCCGGCCGCGGCGGCCGCGGCGACGACCGGCGCCAGATCGATGTAGCGATTCGAGATGTGCACCAGCAATATTCCGCTCGGCTGCAGCGCTCGCGCATAGACCGCGAACGCTTCGCGCGTCAGCAGATGCATCGGCACCGCGTCGGAAGAGAAAGCGTCGAGCGCGAGGATGTCGAGCTTCCCCGGCGGCTGGCGGGCGAGGCTCAGGCGCGCATCGCCGAGGATGATGCGAGCATGCGGCGCGCACCGCGGCACAAAGCTGAAATGGCGGCTCCGGGTGGCGATCTCGACCATTTTCGGATCGATCTCGAAAAAGCTCCACTGCTGCCCCGGCACCGCGTAGCAGGCGAGCGTGCCAGTCCCGAGCCCGACCACGCCGATCCTCGTATGGGAGCCGAACAGCGTGGTGCCGGCACGCATCACTTCGCCCACCCCCGAGCGCGGCGCATAATAAGTCGTCGGCTCGAGCCGCAGCTTGGGGTCGAGATTCTGCATCCCATGCATCGTCGTGCCATGGGTGAGCACCGTCGCCGTCTTTTCGTGATTGGTGGTGATCTCGTAGATGCCGAAATAGCTGCGTGTGCGCGTGTCCCAATTGGCGGTGATGTCCACTTTCCACCACCCGCCGTAACCCAACATCAACG
>JAQGLH010000414.1 GCA_028293005.1 Alphaproteobacteria bacterium | reverse complement strand
GAGCATCACGTCGGTCGCGCGGCGGATCGCGTCGACCAGGCTTTCCTTGCAGCCGTAGAGATTGTCGAACTTCGACTTGGTGACGCTGTCGTTGACGTTGATCGCCGGGAACGGAAGCTTGCCCTTCCTGGCGAGTTCGTAGAGGCGGTGGACGCCGGTCGTGGTCTCCTCCGAGACACCCTTGATCGCCTGCACCGTCCTGGTGAGGAAACCGGGCGACTGACGGATGCGCTCGCGCACGAAGCGCTGGAAGATCTCTTCTTCCTCGTTCTCGGGCGCCGGAAACTGCTCCCCGGCCTCTATCCGGGCGCCCCACAAGGCGAACATCGTCGCGTCGCCGCCATCGTCGAGGATCATATTGGCGGTCTCGCCATTGCCCCAATCGAAGATGCGATCGACATAATCCCAATATTCGTCGAGACTTTCGCCCTTGACCGCGAACACCGGGATGCCCCGCGCGGCGATCGCGGCGGCGGCATGGTCCTGCGTCGAGAAGATGGTGCACGAGGCCCAGCGGACCTCGGCGCCGAGCGCGATCAAAGTCTCGATCAGCACCGCGGTCTGGATCGTCATGTGCAGCGAGCCGGTGATCCGCGCGCCGGCAAGCGGCTTGGCGGCGCCATATTCGCTGCGCAACGCCATCAATCCCGGCATCTCGGTTTCCGCTATCTCGATCTCCTTACGGCCGAAATCGGCAAGGCTGAGGTCACGGATTACATAATCGTCAAATTTGGTCTCGGGCTGGGTCGCCACGATACTCTCCTCAAAAGGCAAAGACCGCCCGAAATAGCAGAGGCGGCCGCAGCCGATTGCTCTAGCCGCGCCCGCCTCTCAAGGCAAATATAAAGATATCTTTATATGTGCATCCCCGACATCTTCATTGCTGAAATCGTCGGGACGCGCATCCTTGTTCCTGCATCGTCGGCCTCTGCATTCCGGGCAGAGGCATCATCGCCTCATTCGCCGACCGCCGCAAAGCTGACCTTGCACCGACCGCCGGGCAGGCTCGGCTCCGAGCCCATCGAGTCCGCGATCTCGAGCAGCCGCTGGACATCCCCCTGCGCCGCCACGGCTTCGTGCGCGCGTGATGCCGTCTCGCGGCAGATCGACGCGCTGGTCGGATCGGCGCCATAGGCATTGGCAAGCACGGTGGTGAAGCGATCATATTCGGTCTGGCCGCCAGCGCCGAAGCCTTTGGCGAACTGCGCCTTGATCACGCCGTTTGCGTCCTGAATCGTGCTCCGGTTGGTACGGACGAAGTCATTGTATGCGGGCAGCACGTTGATCCCCATCGCATTGCAGCGCATCGTCGCGACCATCAGCCGCGACTGAAGATCACGGATCTTCGCGGCCGCGACATGCTGCGGATTCCAGCAGTTCATCGCGGCCTGGGCCGGCTGCATGAAAAAGCCCGCCGCGACGACGGCGGCGCAGGCGCCGCCCCTCAAAAGATGATTTGTCACACTAATTCCCCCGATGGTCCCACCGGCACGTGGGTGCGCCGGTAAGTTCTAGTTCTCACAGCGGAATTTTCGGGAGGTGACTGGAATTGGTTAACGCAACCTAAGACATATTTTCTTTTTTTAAGACTTTTTTTATGCGCGAGCGGCGTCAGGGTCGGCAGCAGCGGCTAATCAATCCGGTGCGATGGGAAGGCATGCAAAGCAATGCGGCGGAGCCGCGATCAGGCGGTCCCGAAATCCGAATTCAGCAAACGCGGGTCTATGCCGGCGCTCTTGAACGCGCTTTCCCAGCGTGATTTGACGTCGCAATCGTAAAGCAAGGCATCGCCGCCCGGCGTCGCGAACCAGCCATGCCCGGCCATCTCGCGATCGAGCTGGCCCTCGCCCCAGCCCGAATAGCCGAGCGCCGCGATCCAGCGCGACGGCCCCCGCCCTTCCGCGATCGCGCGGAGGATGTCGAGCGTCGCGGTGAGCGCCCAGCGACCGCTCACCTCGATGCTGTCTTCCCCACTCCAATCAAGCGTATGGAGGATGAAGCCGCGCTGCGGCTCGACCGGCCCGCCAAGATGGATCGGCACGTCGGGAGCGATGCCGGGATCGATCTCCAGCTGCCGCAGCAAGGTGTGAAAGCCGATGCGCGGAATGATGCGGCCGAGCCCAATGCCGAGCGCCCCGGCTTCGTCATGGACGCACATCGCGATCACTGCTTTCTCGAAGCGCGGATCGCCGATGCCGGGCAAGGCGAGCAGGAACTGACCGCTGAGGAACCGTGGTTCATCCATTCGCATTGCCTCTCTCGGCCAGCGCTCGTCATCCCGACCATCTGGAGCATGATCCACCCCTGCGGTTGAACCGCGGTGACCGGTTCACCCAAGGCGATCAAGCTCTTGGTCAAGCCCCTATCGCGCCTCACCCAGCCTTGCTAGAGGCTCATCACCTTCATTGAGAGAGAGCGAAGAAGATGGCCATCAAAGTCGGCGACCGCATTCCCACCACCAATTTCGTCAAGGCGACCGCGGACGGCCCGCAACCGGTCGACAGCGAAAGCTTCTTCAAGGGGCGCAAGGTCGCCCTGTTTTCGGTGCCCGGCGCCTTCACCCCAACCTGCTCGGCGCGCCATCTCCCCGGCTTCGTCGACAAGGCGGACGCGCTGAAAGCCAAGGGCGTCGACGAGATCGCCTGCACCGCAGTCAACGACGCATTCGTGCTCAACGCATGGTCGGACAGCGCCGGCGCGAAGGACAAGGTGACGATGCTTGCCGACGGCAACGGCGATTTCGCCAAAGCGGTCGGTCTGCAGATGGACGGCAGCAAATTCGGCATGGGCCAGCGCGGGCAGCGCTTCTCGATGGTCGTCGACGACGGCGTCGTGACTCAGCTCAACGTCGAGGAGCCGGGCGCGTTCAGCGTCAGCACTGCCGAGCATATGCTCGAAAACCTCTAGGCATTCCCCGTGGCGGAAGCGCCCGGCCGACCGCAAATCGGTACCGGTAGATCGCTTCCGCCGCGGCTTCATTTCCTGCCGAGGGGCTGCAGCACCTCGCGCGCGAACCGTTCGGCCTGATCGGCGAACACGAGCAGATCGACCGCGAGATTGCCGCGCAAGAAACCGAAATCTCCAGTCAGATAATATTGCAGCGCCGGCCGCCCGTCGGCGGTCACGAAAGCCTTCGCGAAGGCATAGCGCTGATTGAAGCGGCCGATCGCCTCGCTCAGCCGCTGGGGCGGCACCGCCGCCGCTTCGGTCCACGACGCCTGTATGCTGAGCGCCTTGCACGCCGTGCCGATGCGGTTGCACGCGCTCAGGGCGATCACCGCGCGCTGGCCGCTCGGAAGGATCGTGACGATCATCGGCTTCGCCGGATCCGAACCGCTGCGCTGGTGGCGCGCGCCGATCGCGTTGAGCACGCTTTCGACCGCGCCGTGATTGAAGGCGGGAATCAGCTGGTTGTTCTCGGACGCCTTCGGGTTCCAGCGCGGCACCACGGCCTGCGCCGCCGCAGGGGCGCCGATCAACGCCAGCAGGCCCGCAAGGTGCGCTTTGTTCAACATCGTCCTCCAATTTCCGGACATCGGCCACGCAATATCTTCCCCTGCCCATCCAGGGGAAGATCAGATCGCACCGTCACCAGCCGCATCGACGGCCCTTATTCTGTTCCTCCAGCCACGCCGCGAGCGGCCGGAAATATTCGAGCAACGCATCACCAGACATCTCGCGGCTGCCGGTGAACGCCTCGAGCGCCTCGGGCCACGGCTTCGACGCGCCCATCGCCAGCATCGCATCGAGCCGTTTGCCGACCTCCTTGTTGCCGTAGAAGGAGCAGCGGTGCAGCGGCCCTTTCCAGCCCGCCTGATCGCAGGCCGCCTTGTAGAATTGGAATTGCAGCACGCGCGCGAGGAAGTAGCGCGCGTAAGGCGTGTTGCCGGGGATATGGTATTTGGCGCCGGGATCGAATTGCGCCTCGCTGCGCGGCACCGGCGGCGCAATGCCCTGATATTGCAGCCTGAGATCGTTCCACGCCTTGTTGTAGCCGCTGGTCGGGATGGTGCCGTTGAACACGCCCCAGCGCCATTTGTCGATCAGCAGGCCGAACGGCAGGAACGCGACCTTGTCCATCGCCTGGCGCAGCAGCAGCCCGATGTCCTTGTCCGCCGGTGGAACCTTCGATTGGTCGAGCAGGCCGAGCCGAACCAGGTAATCGGGCGTCACCGACAGCGCGACGAAATCGCCGATCGCCTCATGGAAGCCGTCGTTCGCCCCGTTCTGGTAGAGATAGGATTGGCCGGCATAAGCGCGCTGATAATAATTGTGGCCGAGCTCGTGGTGAATGGTCACGAAGTCGTCCGCATTGACCTTGGTGCACATCTTGATGCGCAGATCGTCCTTGGCATCCACATCCCAGGCGGAGGCATGGCAGATCACTTCACGGTCCCGCGGACGGGTGATCATCGAGCGCTGCCAGAAGGTCTCGGGGAGCGGCGCGAGGCCGAGCGAGGTGTAGAAGCCCTCCCCGGTCCGCACCATCCGCACCGGATCATATTTCTTGGCGTTGAGCAGATCGGTCAGGTCGTAGCCGATGTCACCGGCCCCCGACGGGGCAACCACGTCGTAGATATTGCCCCATTCCTGCGCCCACATGTTGCCGAGCAGATCGGCGCGGATCGGCCCCGCCGCGGGCTGCACCTGATCGCCGTATTTCTGGTTGAGCTTGGCGCGCGTGTAGCAATGGAGCTGATCGTAAAGCGGCTTGACCTGCGCCCACAGCCGGTCGGTGAGAGCGGCGAACTCGTCGGGGGGCATGTCGTAGCTCGACCGCCACATCGATCCGACGTCGTTGAAGCCGAGCTCCTTGGCGCCCTGGTTGGCGATCGTGACCATGCGCGCATAATCGTCGCGCATCGGCGTACCGACATTGTCGTGCCAGCTGGTCCACATCTCCTTGAGCTGCGCGGGATTGCGCACCGTCCCCATCTTCTCCTCGAGATCGTCGCCGGTCATGTCCTTGCCGTCGAGGGTGCCGCGGCCCTTGCCGTAGGTCGAATTGAGCCGGGTCGAGATTTCGTTGAGCTCGGCGGCCGCGCCGGGGGTCGACGGCGCCGGCAGGATGATGCTGCCGCGCAAAATGTCGAGCTTGCGCCGCTCTTCGGCGCTGAGCCCGGGCGACTTTTGATAATGCGCCGCTTCCAAAGCATAGCGCACCTGCATCTCGGTGCTGATCGTGCCGAAATAAGCGGCGAGCGCGTCGGTATCGTCGCTGATGTAGGTATTGTTCACCCACTGCGCGCGCGAGTTGACGACGTTGAAATCGCCAAGTTCCTTTTCGGCGCGGGCGAGGAACGCCCTCGCCCCAGCAGCCGTCGGAGCAGCGGCCGGGCCGGAACGCGCGGCGGGCGCGGCGGCGGCAGGCGTCTTCTTGCTGGGAGTGCTCTTGCTGGGAGCGCTCCTGCTCGGAGCGCTCTTGCTTTCAGCAATGGCGCCCGAGCCGGCCGCGATCATGATCGCAATGGCAAAAGCGGATACGGTGGCTTTCATGGAAAGGTCCTGAATGATGGTTTTGGATTGCAACCATTTTGAACGCGACTGTGCTCGCTGGTCAAGCGGGAGCGCCTGAAATCCGGCATTTTTGCAAGCACTTGAAGCGACCTCATACGGGGGCGAGGAAATCCGCCATCGCGATTCCGAAATCCGGCTTGGTGACGACGTTCATATGATTGCCGGGAACCTCGACATGATCCGCATTGGGCAGCAGCGCGGCGAGCGCTTCGGAAGAGCCGTTGTCGCGATCCTCCGCACCGGACAGGACGAGCGTGGGTTGCGCGATCGCGGCAATCTCGGCCTCGCTGGTGTCGATGAAACTGCCGAGCAACGGCAGCAGCGCCTTCGGATCGCCGCCGGTGGTGCGCAAAAACTGCTCGGCCATCCACTCCGGCGATCCCTGCGGGAAGCTGCCGAGCCCTTCGAGGATGCGCTTGAAATGCGCGGCACGTGCGCCGGTGTCGAGCAGCCCCTCGAGCCCCATGCCGGCAATGATCAGGCGGCGCGGCGCGGCGCCGGTGACGACCATCCGCACCACCGTCCGCGCGCCAAGCGAATAGCCGCCGAGATCGAAATCCTCGAGTCCGAGATGCGCCACCAGCTCGTGGCCGTCGCGAACCAGCACCTCGGGGGGATAGAAACGCGGCTGATGCGGCTTGTCGCTGTGCCCATGCGCGCGCTGATCGGGCATGATCACGCGAAAGCCGCGATCCGCGATCCGCCGGGCATGGCCGAACTTGATCCAATTGACGTGAGCGTCCGAGAACAGGCCGTGGAGGAGCATCACCGGCCTCCCCTCGCCCAGCTCGTGCCAAGCCAGCCTGACGCCATCGGACGCAACGAAATCGTGACTAATCGGGGAGCTTGCCAATGGCGTTCATCCAGCGTTCGACGAGGGCGCGATAGCGATCGCTGCGCTGTTCGGGCAGCCCCTCGGTGTTGATCCAGGCACGGTGCATGCCCCCGGCGCCAAAATGATGCCTCGGGACGAAACGCGCCGGATCGTGGAACGAGCCGATCGTCAGGTCCATCTTGTCGCTGTCCCGGATAATCGAAGCTCGTCGGCAACGGGTATTGGGCGCAATAGACGCGACGCGCCCTACGCCGCCTCACGATAGCCGGCGATCATCTCGTCATCGAGATTCCGGACAAGGACCTGCCCATCGCCGACTGATGGCATCCTGCCATCAATCGGATCCAGGAAGCGTTTGAGCGTCAGGCCGCCTTCTGCAGATGCTTGCGGCCGAGCAGTTCGGCGATCTGCACCGCGTTCAGCGCTGCGCCCTTGCGGAGGTTGTCGGAGACGCACCACAAGGAGAGTCCGTTGTCGATCGTCGAATCCTCGCGCACGCGGCTGATATAGGTCGCATATTCGCCGACGCATTCGACCGGCGTGACATAGCCGCCATCCTCGCGCTTATCGACCAGCATCACGCCCGGCGATTCACGAAGGATGCTCTGCGCCTTCGCCGCGCTGATTTCATTCTCGAACTCGATGTTGATCGATTCCGAATGGCCGACGAACACCGGCACGCGGACGCAGGTCGCGGTCACCTTGATCTTGGGATCGAGGATCTTCTTGGTCTCGACCACCATCTTCCATTCCTCCTTGGTCGAGCCGTCGTCGAGGAAGCTGTCGATGTGGGGAATGACGTTGAACGCAATCTGCTTGGTGAACTTCCTCGCCTCGACGCTGTCGCCGACGAAGATGTTGCGGCTTTGCTCGAAGAGCTCGTCCATGCCCTGCTTGCCGGCGCCGGAGACCGACTGGTAGGTCGAGACGACGACGCGCTTGATCGTCGCATAATCGTGCAGCGGCTTGAGCGCGACGACCATCTGGGCGGTCGAGCAATTCGGGTTCGCGATGATGTTCTTCTTCACATAATCCTTGATCGCGTGCGGATTGACCTCGGGCACGATCAACGGGACGTCGGGGTCCATCCGGTAGAGCGAGCTGTTGTCTATCACGGTGCAGCACGCCGCGGAGGCCCTGGGCGCGTAGATCTTGGTCTCCTCCGAGCCGCAGGC
>JAQGLH010000168.1 GCA_028293005.1 Alphaproteobacteria bacterium | reverse complement strand
CGATTATGCCGCCGCCGGCGTGCCGATGCTTCCGGTCGTCTCTGGGCCCCGCGTCACCCGCCAGCAGCGATGCCGCCGGTGCTCGCCATCACAGCGATCCTGTGCATCCCGCTCGGCGCCGGCGGCGCGGCTGCGAACAACATGTGGAACGAGGCAGATCTCGACGCGCTGATGAAGCGGACCGCGGCGCGGCCGATCCCGGCGGGCCGGCTCGATCGCCAGACCGCGCTCCATTTCGGCGTCGGCCTCAGCGCCTTTTCGGTCATCCTGATGGGCTTCGCGACCAACTGGCTGGCGGCGGCGATCCTCGCCGTCTCGATCCTGTTCTACGTCCTGGTCTATACGATCTGGCTGAAGCGGCGGACGCCGCAGAACATCGTCATCGGCGGCGCGGCCGGCGCGTTTCCGCCGCTGATCGGCTGGGCGGCCGCGACGGGCGACGTCAGCCTGCTGCCGATCCTGCTGTTCCTGCTGATCTTCCTGTGGACGCCGCCGCATTTCTGGGCGCTGTCGCTGTTCGTCCGCTCCGATTATGCCGCCGCCGGCGTGCCGATGCTTCCGGTCGTCTCTGGGCCCCGCGTCACCCGCCAGCAGGTGGTGCTCTACACGCTGCCGATGGCGGCCGTCGCCGTCGCGCCCTGGCCGCTCGGGCTGACCGGGCCGCTGTACGGCATCACCGCTTTGCTGCTCAGCACCGCCTTTTTCGTGCTGTCGCTGCGCGTGCTGCTCAACCGCGCGGTCGAGCCGGAGGGCATGAAGCCCGAGCGGCGGCTGTTCGCCTTCTCAATCCTCTATCTGTTCATTTTGTTCGGCGCGCTGGTCGCCGACCGGCTGCTGCTCGGATGAATATGCCCAACGACGTCGACAGGCCCGACGATCCCGACATGGACGCGATCCGAACGCGCCAGCGCAGCCGCGCGGTGGTGATGGCGATCGCGCTGCTCGTCCTCGTGATCCTGATGTTCGCGATCACGATCGCGAAGATGGCGATCAAGCCATGAACCGGAACCTTCGCACGGCGATGCTCGGCGTGGTGCTGGTGTTCGCGATGGGCGGGCTCGCGTTCGCGAGCGTGCCGCTTTACCGCATGTTCTGCCAGGTGACCGGCTTCGCCGGGACGACGCAGCGCGCCGAAGGCGAGGACGCGCCCGGAGCGATCATCGGCAAGATCATATCGGTCCGCTTCGATGCCAATGTCGCGCCGGCGATGGGCTGGGAATTCGAGCCCGAGCGGCACACCGAGCGCGTCGCCGTCGGCGCCCGCGAGATGGCCTTCTACAAGGCCAAGAACCTGACCAACGAGTCCGTCACCGGATCCGCGACGTTCAACGTCACCCCGTCGCAGGCCGGCCAGTATTTCACCAAGATCCAATGCTTCTGCTTCACCGAGCAAACCCTCAAGCCGGGCGAGGAAGTGCGGATGCCGGTGGTCTTCTTCGTCGATCCCAAGATCCTCGATGACCCGGACGCGAACGATATCAGCGAGATCACGCTTTCCTACACTTTTTACCCGGTGGACCAGGCGAAAAGTCGAAGCTAGAGGACGCGCGAGGGACGCAGGAAGGATAGAAGATGGCCGGTGCCAAAAGCCACGATTACCATATCTTAGAGCCGAACATCCTGCCGCTGGTGGGCGCGATCGCCGCGTTCGTGTTTTTCGGCGGCATGGTGATGTGGATGCACGAGCATCCCTATGGCTCCTATGTGGTCGGCGCAGGCCTGATCGCGATCCTGTTCACGATGTACGCGTGGTGGCACAAGGTCATCGAGGAAGCCCATGCCGGCGATCATACGCCGGTCGTGCAGCTCCACCTGCGCTACGGCATGATCCTGTTCATCGCGTCCGAGGTGATGTTCTTCGTCGCCTGGTTCTGGGCGTTCTTCAATGCCGCCTTGTTCCCGGCGGCGGTCGAGTCGGTGGGTGGCGTGTGGCCGCCGAAGGGCATCGAAGTGCTCGATCCGTTCGGCTTTCCGTTGCTCAATACCCTGATCCTGCTGTGCTCGGGCACCACCGTCACCTGGGCGCACCACGCGCTGATCCACGGCGACCGCGAAGGACTGAAGAAGGGCCTGTGGGCGACGATCGGGCTCGGCATGCTGTTCACCAGCATCCAGGCCTATGAATATGCGCATGCGCCGTTCGCCTTTGCCGGAAGCATCTATGGCTCGACCTTCTTCATGGCGACCGGCTTCCACGGCTTCCACGTCATCGTCGGCACCATCTTCCTCGCCGTCTGCCTGATCCGCGCCTATCGCGGCGATTTCACCCCGCGCCAGCATTTCGGCTTCGAAGCCGCGGCCTGGTACTGGCATTTCGTCGACGTCGTCTGGCTGTTCCTGTTCGTCTCGATCTACGTCTGGGGCGGCTGGGGGGCCACCTATCACGGCTAGGCCGCAGCCGAGCCGGCCGCGCATGGCAGCGGCGACGTTTCCCGGATGCCGCCCGCGCCGTGACGGCGCTTCGCGCTTCGCCCGAAGCCGCGCGTGAAAATACCAGTGCTTCCGACCGCGATCGTCGCGGCCGCGGTCGCGGCGATGATCGGGCTTGGCGTCTGGCAGCTCCATCGCGCCAAGTGGAAGGAAGGCTTGCTCGTGCGCTACGAGCAGGCCGCGCGCCTGCCGCCGATCGCCTGGCCGGTCATCCCGCCGAAGCCGGAGTCGCTCTACTTTCGCCGTGCCGCCGGTTTCTGCCTCGAGCCTGTGTCGTGGCGTGCGATCGCCGGGCGCAATCTGAAGGACGAGCCCGGCTGGAGCCATATTGCGGCGTGCCGGACGGGCGCCGAGGGTCCGGGCATGCAGGTCGACGTCGGCTGGTCGCGCTCGAGCGATCCGCCGCAATGGCGCGGCGGGCAGCTCGAAGGGGTGATCGCGCCCGACAGCAAATTCGGCGTGCGCCTGATCGCCGCGGCGCCCGCCCCGGGCCTGCAGCCGAGCCAGCCGCCGACCCCGGCATCGATCCCCAACAACCATCTCGCTTATGCCATTCAGTGGTTCATCTTCGCCGTCATCGCCGCGATCATCTACGGCATTGCGCTTCGAGGGCGGCAGAAAGAGACGCCGGGCTGAATCGCCCTTGATCCCGCTGCGGTTGCAGGGTGGTGGAGGCCCCCCTCCAGCGCTTCGCGGTTCCCCACCTCACCCCCTCGTGGGGAGGATCGTTGCCACCTTCCCCCAATTTGCCGCCCGAGGCCTGAAAGGCTAATCACCGCGCCCACATGATGCAGCTCACCATCCTTTCCAACGGCCTGCGCGTCGCCAGCCGCGAAATGCCCGGTATCGAGACGGCCGCAGTCGGCCTTTACGCCGACACCGGCTCGCGGCTCGAGCAGGCGCGGCTCAGCGGGCTTGCCCATCTGTTCGAGCATATGGTGTTCAAGGGGGCGGGCGGGCGTTCGGCGCGCGAGATCAGCGAGGCGATCGAGGACGTCGGCGGCGATCTCAACGCTGCGACCGATCGCGAGGCCACCAGCTTCATGGCGTCGGTGATGGCCGAGCATATTCCGCTCGGCGTCGAGCTGATCGCCGACATGATCCTGGCGCCGCATTTCACCGAGGCCGAGCTCGAGCGCGAGAAGCAGGTCGTGCTGCAGGAGCTCGGCGAGGCGCGCGACACGCCGTCGGACATCATCTTCGACGATCTCCAGGCCGCGGCCTATGCCGAACAGCCGCTCGGCCGCTCGATCCTCGGCGAGGAGGACAGCATCGCCGCGATCAGCGTCGAGGATCTGCACAAGTGGCGGCAGGGCCAGTATCGCGGCGGCAGCCTGTCGCTGGTCGCGGCGGGCAAGGTCAATCACGGCCAGCTGGTCGCGCTCGCGCAAGAGCGGCTCGGCAGCCTTCCTTCCGGAACCGCGCCAGTCGCCGAGCCCGCGCGCTTCACCGGCGGCGACCGGGTCGGCCGCACCGTCTCCGACCAGGCGCACCTCGCGCTCGGCTTCGCCGGTCCGGCGCAGCTCGATCCCGATTATTTCGCGGCGCGGCTGTTCGCGGACGCGGTTGGCGGGGGCATGTCGTCGCGGCTGTTCCAGCAGCTGCGCGAGGACCGGGGGCTGGCTTATTCGGTCTATGCGACGCTGTTTCCCTATCGCGACACCGGCCTGCTTTCGATCTATGCGGCGACCGCGCGCCGCCAGTCGTCGGCGACCGCGCAGCTGATCGAGGAGATCCTGGCCGATTGCGCCGAGAGCGTGACGCAACGCGAGGTCGATCGGGTGCGCACCCAGGCCAAGGCCGGGCTGCTGATGTCGATGGAGAGCCCGTGGGGGCAGGCGCATTATGTCGCGCGCCAGCTCTCGCTCTACGGGCGGCTGGTCGAGCCCTCCGAAGTAGTCGCCGAGCTCGAGGCGGTGAGCGTCGACCAGGTTCGCGCCGTCGCGCGCCAGATGCTGTCGGGGCCCCGGGCGCGCGCGACGATCGGCTTCCCGGCCGTCCGGGCCGCATGAGCTGTGGCGTTCCCCTCTCGACCCTCATAGCCGAGCCGTGGAGCGACTATGGGCTGCTTGACTGCGGCGATGGCCGCAAGCTCGAGCGCTACGGCCGCTTTCGCTTCATCCGCCCCGAGCCGCAGGCTTTATGGGCGCCGGCACAGCCGCAATGGGATGCCGACGGCGAGTTCATCCCGGGATCCGACGAGGAAGGCGGCGGCCGCTGGCAATTCGCGCGCCCGGTGCCGCGCGAAGGCTGGGAGATGAGGTGGGAGCAGGTGCGATTCCAGGCGCAGTGCACGCCGTTCCGCCATCTCGCCTTCTTCCCCGACATGGCTCCGCAATGGGCGTGGATGCGCGCGCGGCTGGGGGAGGGGAGCGAAGCGCTCAACCTGTTCGGCTACACCGGCGTCGGCACGCTGGCGATGGCGGCGGCGGGCGCACGGCTCGTCCATGTCGATGCCTCGAAGAAATCGGTCGACGCGGCCAAGCAGAATGCGGCGCTGTCGGGCATGGCCGACCGGCCGATCCGCTGGATGGTCGACGATGCCGCGAAATTCGTGGCGCGCGAAGTGCGCCGCAACCGCCGCTACGACGGCATCATCCTCGATCCGCCCAAATACGGCCGCGGCCCGACCGGCGAGATCTGGAAGCTCGAGGAAGGGCTGCCGGGGCTGATCGCCGATTGTAGGCGGCTGCTCGACGAGAACAGCCGCTTTCTCGTCCTCACCGTCTATGCGGTACGCATGTCGGCACTCGCGATCGGCGAGCTGGTTCGCCAGGCGCTCGGCGACCTCGGCGGCAGCATCGAGTGCGGCGACATGGCCGTCCGCGAGGAGGCGCGCGGACTGCTGCTTCCCACCGCCATTTTCGCGAGGTGGTCGAGGGACTGAAGCTCCTCCCCGGCACGGCCAGGCGACCGGGCGTAGCATCGTGGAGGGCCTGTCCCCGTCATCGAGAAGCGCGTCCACCGCTCCGGGAAATCGAGGACAGGGATTTTCCGGCTAATCCCGTCCCGCGCGGATCGCGGCTGCGGTCACGAACGGCGCCGCCGCGACGAGCAGCAGCGATACCGCCGCCAGCAGCTTGAGCGCTCCGGCGGCATTCTCCTGCTCGGCCAGCCCGGCCCCGAAGATCAGCAGCGGCACTGCGAGCGGCAGCATGAGCAGTCCGGCGAGCGCGCCGCTGCCGCGCAGGCCGGCGGTGAGGCCGGCGACCATCAAGGTGAGCGCGGCGAGGCCCGGCGTCCCCACGAGCAGCCCCAGCTCGAGCCGCTGGAGCAAGGCTGCCGGAAGCTTCATCAGCGCCGCGGCCGGGATCGCCGCGACCATCAGCGGCGGCCCGAAGCTGAGCCAATGGCCGATCAGCTTGGCGATCGCGACGCTTTCCTCGCCA
>JAQGLH010000162.1 GCA_028293005.1 Alphaproteobacteria bacterium | reverse complement strand
CTTGACCGGGAAATAGGCCTGGGAGTTGCGCAGCCGCGCGCCGCAGCCATCGGCCAGGGGGCAGAGGCCGCAGGCGGGGCTGCGCGGCGTGCAGATCGTCGCTCCGCGATCCATCATCGCCTGCGCGAAGTCGCCGTGGCGCCGCTCGGGGGTGATCGTCGCGGCGAGATCGTAGAGCGCAGCGCGCGCGCCGGGCAGCGGCTGCGCGACCGCGAACAGCCGCGCGACGATCCGTTCGACATTGCCGTCGACCACCACCGCTTGCCGTCCGAAGGCGATCGCCGCGATCGCGGCGGCGGTGTAGCGGCCGATGCCGGGGAGCGCGCGCAGCCCGGCCTCATCGTCGGGAAAGGCGCCAAACTTCGCCACCTGCCGCGCGCAGGCGATGAGATTGCGGGCGCGCGCATAATAGCCGAGGCCTGCCCAGGCGGCCATCACCTCCGCCTCGTCGGCACCGGCGAGCGCCGCGACGGTCGGCCACAATGTCGTGAATTTCTCGAAATAGGGTCGGACCGCGGCGACGGTCGTCTGCTGGAGCATGATCTCGGACAGCCAGACGCGATACGGGTCACAGGTCTCGCCCGGCTCGGCGCGCCAGGGAAGTCTTCTCTTATGAGCGTCGTACCAGCGCAAAAGCGCATTTGAAGCATCGACTGTCATGGTCCGGCTATGCCATGTTGCGCGCGATGGTCAAATCGGGAGATCGAGCGGGGCCGCGCAAGCGGCAGGAGCCGCAACGCTCGCTGCGCGCTCGCTCGGTCGCGGACATGCTGCCCGACGTCGGCCGCGCCGCGTTCCGCCGTTTCGGCTTCGTCCAATCCTCGGTCGTGAGCCGCTGGCGCGAGATCGTCGGCGATCGCTACGCGTCGGTGTCCTCGCCGGAATCGATCCGTTTTCCCGCCGCGAAGCGATCGGGAGGCGTGCTGACCTTGGTCGTCGAAGGCGCGCATGCGCCGATGATCCAGCATGTCGCGCCGGTGATCGTCGAGCGCGTCAACCGCTTCTTCGGCTATGCCGCGGTCGAGCGCGTCCAGTTCAAGCAAGGTCTGGTCCAGATCGCCCGCAAGGCCGGGACCAGATCGCGCGCGGCGCCTCCGTCGCTGCGGCCGATCCCGGCCGAGCTCGGCGATTCGTTGCGCTCGATCGCCGATCCCGAGCTTCGCGCCTGTCTGGAAGGTCTTGCACGCGGCCTGGCCGCGGGCGAAGAAGGCGAACCCGCGGTCCGGACGATACCGATCGTGGGCAAGGTGAAAGGGTAGGAATGAAGTCTGTGTTCGGCACCGGCGTGATTGCCGTCGGATTGCTTCTCGCCGGTTGCGGCGATCATAAAGCGGGCAGCGATGCGGCCACAAACAGCGGCGCGGCCCCGGCACCGATCGCGGCACCCAATGGTGGCGATTGGACTCAGACCATCACCGACACGCCTGAAGGCGGCTATCGGATGGGCAATCCCGGGGCGCCGGTGAAGCTCGTCGAATATGCCTCCTACACCTGCCCGCATTGCGCGGAATTCACCGAAAAGGCGTCGGTGCCGCTGCACGATCTCGTCAGGAACGGCCGCGTCAGCTGGGAATTCCGTCCATACCTCCTGTTCCCGACCGACCCCGGCATTTCGATGCTGGTCCGCTGCCACGGCGCCGAAGCATCGTTCCTGCTCGCCGATCAGCTCTATGCGACCCAAAAGGATTGGGTGGCCAAGCTGCAGGCGCTTTCGCCTGCGGAAGCGCAAAGGATCAACGCGCTGCCGCCGCAGCAGCAGCTCGGCGAGATCGTCAAGGCAGGCGGGCTCGACCAGTTCTTCCGCCAGCGCGGCATGCCCGAGGCGCGGATCAATGCGTGCCTGGCCGACCAGAAGGGTCTCGACCGGGCGATGGCGATCACCAAGACGGGCAGCGAGGAGATGGAGGTGCAGGGCACGCCGACCTTCTTCATCAACGGCAAGAAGGTCGAAAATGCGGCGAGTTGGGAGACGCTCGAGCCGGAGCTCAGGAAGGCGCTCGGCTGATGCCGCAGCGCTCACGTCCCGCTCGCCCGTCGCGGCATTCTTGCCGAGAAACCGAGGGCTGATGCGGGTGCGCTTCCGGTTGCTGCTGGCGGCCGTGGCGCTGTTGCCGTCGGTCGGATCGAGCTTTTCGGCCGCTGCCGCGCCGCGCACGACGGCGCAACGCGACTGGACCAAAGCCATCGCCGCCACGCCTGAGGGCGGCTTCCGGATGGGCAATCCTGCCGCACCAGTGAAGCTCGTCGAATATGCCTCCTACACATGCCCCCATTGCGCGGATTTCGCCGAGCAGGGCGTGCCCCAGCTGATCGCCCGATATGTGAAGAGCGGCAGGGTCAGCTTCGAGCTTCGCAACTTCGTGCGCGATCCTTACGATCTCAGCGCGGCCCTGCTCAGCCGCTGCGCCGGTACTCGCAACTTCTTCCCCCTGATGCACAACATCTTCATGACGCAGGATCAATGGACCGGCCATTTCGCGGCGTTGAGCGCGAGCGAATATGATGCGCTCACTGCGCTCGAGCAGACGCCCAAGCTGATCCGCATCGCCTCGATCGGCGGGTTCGACGCGATGGTGGCCAAGTTCGGAGTGCCGCCAGCGCGCGCGACAGCGTGCCTCTCCGACAAGAAAGCGGCGGCGTGGCTCGCGGCGATTCGCGGCGCGGCGATCAGCCAATACGACGTGCGGGGGACACCCACCTTCCTGATCAACGGCAAAAAGGCCGATGGCGCCTATGATTGGGCGACGCTCGAGCCGCTGCTCGCCGGTGGCGGGGGCTGAGGCGATGGGCCGGGGGGCGAAACTTCGGATAGGTTCTGAGCCTTGCAGATAAAGCGACTCAAGCTGGCCGGCTTCAAGAGCTTCGTCGAGCCGGCGGAGCTGCGGATCGAGGCGGGCCTGACCGGCGTGGTCGGCCCCAACGGCTGCGGCAAATCGAACGTGCTCGAGGCGATCCGCTGGGTGATGGGGGAAGCGTCACCCAAATCGATGCGCAGCGCGGGCATGGACGACGTCATCTTCGCGGGCACGGCGTTGCGGCCGGCGCGCGATTTCGCCGAGGTCTCGCTGCTGGTCGAGCGTGCGGCCGCCGATCTTCCCGCCGACATCGACGGCGGCAACGAGGGCGAGACCGAGATCACCCGCCGCATCGAGCGCGGCGCCGGATCCGCCTACCGCATCAACGGCCGCGACGTGCGGGCGAAGGACGTCGCCTTGCTGTTCGCCGACGCGGCGACCGGCGCGCATTCGCCGGCGCTGGTCAGCCAGGGCCGGATCAGCGCGGTGATCTCGGCCAAGCCCACCGTGCGCCGGCTGATGCTCGAGGAAGCGGCCGGAATCGCCGGACTTCACGTTCGCCGCAAGGACGCCGAGCAGAAGTTGCGCGCGACCGAAGCCAATCTGCTGCGGCTCGACGAGCTGCTCGTGGACATGGAGCAGCGCGCGTCGGCGCTGCGGCGCCAGGCGAAGGCGGCGGAACGCTATCGCAAGCTCACCGACCAGATCCGAATCGCCGAGGCGCGGCTGATCTTCGCCCGCTGGCGCGAAGCGGCGGCCGAAGCCGAGAAAGCACGGCAGGATTCCGAAGCGGCCAGCGCCGCGGTCGAAAATGCGGCGCAGGCGCAGCGTGTCGCTGCCCTCGCGCAAGCCGATGCGGCGCGTGCGCTCGGCGATGCGCGCAAGGCGGCGCAGGCGGCGCGCGACGCGGCGATCGCGCTCGGCCACACGCTGGCGACGCTCAAGGCGGAGCGCGACGCGATCGGCCGGAGAGTCGCCGAGCTTGCCGAGCAACGCAGCAGCCTGGCCGCCGACCAGGCCCGCGAGGCGGCGCTCGGCAGCGATGCCCGAGCGGCGCTTGCGCGGCTCGATGCCGAAAGCGACGCGCTCGCGCTCCGCATCGCCGAGGCCGAAGCGGGCCGCGGGACGCTCGACAGCCGCAGCGGGGAGCTTGAGGTCCGTGCGCGCGCAGCCGAGGCCGAGCTTTCGGCGGCGCGTGCCGAGCAGGCTGCCGAGCAGGCCGAGGCGAGGGTCGCCGAGGCGGCGCTGACAACCGCGCGCAGCCGCGTCGCGCGCACGCAAGGCGATGTCGCACGGCTTCGGCAGCAGATGGCTGAGGTCGGCGCCGAGCAGGCGCACATCGACGAAGCCCGCAACGCGCGCGAACGGCGCCAGCAGGCGGAGCAAGGGCTG
>JAQGLH010000129.1 GCA_028293005.1 Alphaproteobacteria bacterium | reverse complement strand
GCGATCTGCCGATCTTCTGGGAAGCGGAGGATGTCGCGCTTCACGACATCGAGAGCGACACGCCCTGGGTCGGCTTTCGCCACGGCGGCGAGGAACGGCGCATCGACTGCCTGTTCATCGCCGGCTGCGATGGTTTTCACGGCCCCTCGCGCCACTCGATCCCGGCGTCGGTGGCGCGCGACGTCGGACGCAGCTATCCGTTCGGGTGGCTCGGCATTCTCGCCGACGTTCCGCCCTGCGACGCGAAGCTGCTCTATTCCAACCACGAACGCGGCTTCGCGCTGGCGTCGATGCGGTCGCCGACCCGCAGCCGCTATTATATCCAGGTCCCGATCGACGAGAGGATCGAGGACTGGCCAGACGACAAATTCTGGGACGAGCTCGAAATCCGTCTCGGCCCCGAAGGACGCCTGGGCGTGACTCGCGGCCCCTCGATCGAAAAATCGATCGCGCCGCTGCGTTCGCACGTGTTCGAGCCGATGCAGCACGGCCGGCTGCTCCTCGCCGGAGACAGCGCGCACATCGTGCCGCCGACCGGCGCCAAGGGCCTCAATCTCGCCGCCGCCGACGTCCGCTATCTTTCGGAGGCGCTGGTCGCCTATTTCCGCGGCGACGAAACCGACCTCGCAGGCTATTCGCAGCGCACCTTGTCGCGCGTGTGGAAAGCGGAACGCTTCAGCTGGTATCTCACCAATTTGCTGCATCGCTTTCCCGACGCCGGCCCTTTCGAGCGCGCGATGCAGGTTGCCGAGCTCGATTACATCGCAAGCTCGAGCGCGATGCAGATGGCGATTGCGGAAAATTATGTGGGGCTGCCGCTGTAGCGCGAACGGGCGCTTCGATACGCCGAGCCTATTTCGCCATGCAGCCGCCGTCGGTCACCAGGGTTATGCCGGTGACGAAGTCGGACGCGCTCGAAGCGAGGAAAAGCGCAGGCCCGCGGATTTCATGCGCTTCGGCGATCCGGCCCATCGGCGTGAACGCGGTAATCGCCGCGACGAAATCGGGATCGCCATAGGCCCCATCGGCGAGATTGGTCCGATAGAAGCCGGGGCAGAGCGCGTTCACCTGGATATTGTCGGCGGCATATTCGAGCGCCAGCTCGCGCGTCAGGTTGACGACCGCGCCCTTGGCGGCATTGTAAGCGGGAACCGGAAACACGCTCGATGCGCCGGCGAGCCCCCACATCGACGCGATGTTGATGACCTTGCCCCTGCCCCGCGGCAGCATCAGCTTGATCGCCTCGCGGCACGAATAGAACACGCCGTCGAGATCCACCGCGAGGACCTTGCGCCAATTTTCGGTGTCATATTCATGGATCCGCGCCGGCACCGGATCGGCGATGCCGGCATTGGCGAACAGGATGTCGAGCCGGCCGAAGCGACGATCGACCTCCGCGAACAGCGCGGCGACCGATCGTTCGTCGGTCACGTCGCAATGGTGGCCGAAGGCTTCAAAGCCCGACCCGCGCAAACCGGACGCGACCTTTTCGGCGCCGGGCTCGTCGCGATCGCCGCAGACGACCGCCGCGCCGGCCTCGGCCAGGACCTGGCAGAATTCCCGGCCCAGTCCCGAAGCCCCGCCGGTGACCACCGCCACCTGGCCGGCAAGATCGAACAGTGAGTTGAGCTGAGCGCTCGCCATCGTCGCTTCCTCCGATTGTTCCGAGCCGCCTAATTTTTGACCATTCCGCCATCAACGACCAGAGTCTGGCCGGTGATGAAGGCGGCATCCTCCGAGACCAGGAACGAGAGCGTGCCGGTCAAATCCTCCGGCACCTGCACGCGCGCGATCGCCTGCATGCCCGCAATGGCATCGAACATCCCGCCCAACGGCGAATTCTCGGTGGTCGCGTTGCGCACCAGGCTGGGCGCGATCGCGTTGACGGTGATGCCATCCGCGCCGAGCTCGTTGGCCAGGCCCCGGGTGAAGCCGATCGCGGCCGCCTTGGTCGTGATATAGTGAGCATAGGCCTCGACCTTGAGCCAGAAGACGGTCGAGCTCATGTTGACGATCCGGCCCCAGCCGATGGCTTTCATGCCGGGGACGAACGCCTTCGCCATCAGGAACATCGAATCGACGTTGATCGCGTTGATCGCTCGCCACTCTTCGAACGTCAGCTCGTCGAACGCCTTCAGCGGATAGATGCCGGCGTTGTTGACGAGGATGGCGGCATCGCCAAGCTCGGCCTCGACGGCGGCGTGGAACGCCGAAACCTGTTCGGGGCTGGAAACGTCGCAGCGCTGCGAAAAAAACCGCCGTCCCTGCGCCTCGACAGCCTCTCGGGTGGCGGCACAATCGCCGATATCGGCGACCGCGATATCGGCGCCGTCCGCGGCGAGGCGGCCCGCGAACGCTCGGCCGATCCCCGCCGCGCCGCCGGAAATGACGGCCAATCTGCCTTCGAGGCGAGCCATAAATTCTCTCCCAAAGCGGCATGCGACATCACCAACGGTTCGAATCCGGCGCGCTGAAGGACTCAATCTCGCGCCGGGTCCGAATTTCGTCGGCGATGTTACAGGGTCCGGGCTTGCCCGAATTCTTACCTATATACGTGCCGCGACCTTCCCGCGCATAGACTAACGTAAAGCGGCATAGGCGCGCAACAAGTCGCGGCAGGCCGACTACTTGCGGCTTACGCGGATACTTTGGCGGTTACTTTCGCGTATCGCAGGCGCGGGAGCGGTCCGCTTACGAACCCAGGCGGCGGCGTTTGGCAACGCCGTCGGCGAGCACGTCCAGCAGCTCGACCGTGTCGTCCCAGCCGAGACAGGCATCGGTGATGCTCTGGCCGTAAACAAGCGCGCCGGAACCGTTCAGCGGCTGGCTTCCGCCGACGAGATGGCTTTCGACCATCACGCCGAAGACGCGCGCCTCGCCACCGCCGAGCTGCGCCGCGAGGTCGCGCGCGACCAGCATCTGGTTCTCCGGCTTTTTCTGGCTGTTGCCGTGGCTGGCGTCGATCATCAGGCGGCACGGCAACCCGGCTTTCGACGCCTCGGCATCGGCCGCCTCGACCGCGGCGCGGTCGTAATTGGGTTGCGCGCCGCCGCGCAAGATGACGTGGCAATCGCCGTTTCCCGAGGTCGCGAGGATCGCCGAGTGGCCGCCCTTGGTGACCCCGAGGAAGTGATGCGGCTGCGACGCGGTCTTCACCGCATCGAACGCGATCCGCAGATTGCCGTCGGTGCCGTTCTTGAACCCGACCGGGCACGACAGGCCCGAGGCCAGCTCGCGGTGCACCTGGCTCTCGGTCGTGCGCGCGCCGATCGCGCCCCAGGCGACGAGGTCG
>JAQGLH010000112.1 GCA_028293005.1 Alphaproteobacteria bacterium | reverse complement strand
ATGGAGAGTGAGATGGCGACGCTATTGAAGGACCCGCGACGGCTCGGCGACGACGACATCAGACGGCTGGTCGATCCCGACCGCGGCATCGTCAGCGGCCGGATGTTCACCGATCCTGACGTCTACCAGCTCGAGCTCGAGCGCATCTTCCTCAAGAGCTGGTGCTTCCTCGGCCATGAATCGCAAATCCGTAATCCGGGCGATTTCTTCGCCTCGGCGATCGGCGAGGACCGGGTGATCGTCGTGCGCGGCGAGAATGATGAGATCAACGTGCTGCTGAACAGCTGCCGCCACCGCGGCCTGGCAGTCTGCGGCACCGACCGCGGCAACACCTCGATGTTCATCTGCCCGTACCATGGCTGGGGCTACGCGCGCGATGGCAGCCTGGTTGGGGTGCCGCTGCTCAAGGAAGCCTATCATGGCAACCTCGACAAGAGCGTGATGGGGCTTGTCCGCGTGCCCAATGTGGCAAGCTACAAGGGCCTGATCTTCGCCAATTGGGACGAGGATGCGATGCCGCTCGAGCAATATCTCACTCCCGAGCAGCTCTGGTATCTCGATCTTCCCCTGGTCGGCGCACTGGGTGGGCTCGAGGTGATCGGCCCGGTGATGAAATACCGGATCAACACCAATTGGAAGCTCGCCTCGGAGAATTTCGCCGGCGACGATTATCATGTGCTGACGACGCATGGCAGCGCGTTCAAGATCGGCTTTCTGCCGCCCTACGACCAGGTCGCCGATTATATCGCTTATTTCGACAACGGCCACGGCATGGGTGACATCCCCAAGCCCGGCCGCGCGCTGCAGAACGATCTCCACATGGCGCAGATGTTCGGGCCCGAGGGAGTCGAATATGTCCAGGCCTATAACCAACGGCTGCGCGAGCATCTGTCCGAACGCCAGGCCGACATCCACGGGCTCGGGGAGGGCAACATCTTCCCCAACATGTCGTGGATCAAGTTCGGCTGCTTCCATGTGCTCGGGCTCTACTCGTGGCATCCCAAGGGACCCAATGAGCTCGAGGTCTGGCAGATCTGCCTGTTCGACTCCGCCGCGCCGCTCGCGATCCGCGAATTCGCCCGAACCCAAATGTCCCAGGAGAATGCCGCCGGGGGTATATTCGGTCCTGACGACGGCGAGAATTTCGAGCGCATCAGCGAGGCGCTGCGCGGCACCGTCACCGGCGCGTCGAACCTTCATTATGCCATGGGCGTCGGCCACGACGGCGAGCTCGAGGTCGAGGGGCTGCCTGGAAAGCTGGGCCCGCATTTTTCCGAGCAGAACCACCGCAATTTCTATCGCCACTGGCTCAAGTTGATGACTGCGGCATGAGCGCGATGAACGGCTATCGGCACGAACTGAAGGCCGAGATCGAGTCCTTCCTGTTCCACGAGGCTCGGCTGGTCGACGCCTATCGCTTCGAGGAATGGCTGGAGCTGTTCGCCGACGACGCGCGCTACTGGATGCCGGTGATCGAGACGCTCGAAGGCGAGAGCGACAACGATCCGGTCCAGGGCCAATGGGCGGTGATGGAGGAGGGCAAGGCGTTCCTCGCCAAGAGGCTCGAGCGGATCAAGTCCGGCATGGCGTACGCCGAGCTGCCGCGCTCGCGCACTCGGCGCGTGATCGGCAACGTCCTCGTCGAGGGCGAGGGCGACGAATTGACCGTCCACTCGAACTTCATCCTGTTCCAGGGACGGCGCGACAAGGACGGTGATTTCTTCGTCGGCCGCCGCGAGGACCGGCTGCGCCGCGCGGGCAACGGCTGGCTGATCGCCGAGCGCAAGGTGTTCCTCGACCACCGCGTGCTGCCGCGCGCCGTCTCGGTGTTCATGTGAGCGCCTCTTTCTGGGTCGAGATGCTGGGCGCCGAAGTCCGCTTCACCGATGCCGGCGGCCATCGCACGCGCAGCCTGGTCGCCGGGACGGGTGATCCGGTCATCCTGCTGCACGGCATCACCGGCCATGCGGAAACCTGGACCCGCAATCTCAACACGCTCGGCACGCACAATCAGCTGCACGCGCTCGATATGCTCGGCCACGGCTTCACCGCCAAGCCGGACATCGACTATGATGTGCCGACGCTCGGCCGGCACGTGCTTTCCTACATGGATGCCTGCGGCATCGACCAAGCCATCGTAGGCGGGCAGTCGCTGGGCGGATGGGTCGCCGGGTGGATCGCGGTCAATCACGCCGATCGGGTGCGTGGCTATGCCTCGATCACCGGCGCCGGGCTCGAAGTGTCGAAGGATGCCGCCGAGCTGTCGCGCAGCGTCGGCGCGAAGGTCGCGAGCGCGACCAGCAAGGCCACCGGGGCGCCGACGCGCGAGAGCGTCCGCGAAAGGCTCGAATGGCTGATGTTCGACAAGAGTGTGGTCACCGAGGAGCTCGTCGACACCCGCTTCCGGATCTACACCGATCCCGAGTTCATGGCGGTCTCAGGCAAGATGGTCGCGAACATGACCGGCGGCGGCGGCTGGCGGCTGACGCGCGAGAATCTGGCGCAGATCGCCTGCCCGGCCCTGGTCTTCTGGTCGCGCCAGAATCCGACCATGCCCTGGGAAGTCGGCGAGGAAGCAAGCCGCATCATCCCCGACGCGCGCTGGTATCTGATGGAGGATGCCGGCCATTGGCCGCAGTTCGAAAAGCCCGCCGAGTTCAACGGCGTGATGGGCAGCTTCCTGCGGGAGGTTTCGGGGCACGCCTGAGGGTGGTGGAGGGCCTTCCTACCTGCGCTCCGGACCTTCAATCGCCCGATCGCGCAACTTCTGCCGGAGCCGCCTCTTCAAGCAAGTCGGCAAGCCGTTCGGGCTGGTCGAGCATGACATCGTGGCCGCAGTCGACGATCGCGGTCGTCCATCCCGCATCCTGCGCGACCCGCGCGTGGAAGCCCTTGAACAGACCGCCGTCGGCATAACCGGTCGCGAAGATGTAGCGCTTGTTCGCGATCCTCTCGCGGCCGGCAACCGAGGGCAGCTTTTCCGTGAAGGTGCCGATCGGCTGGAGTGTGCAAAGCGCATCGACCCGCGCCCGATCGGCCTCGTTGACGCCGAACAATCCCGCCGAGAGCGGCGTGATGCCGATCCCACCGTTGGCACCCGCATCGGCGAGGAAGTCGGCGACTGGCAGCGGCACGATGTCGAACAGGCAATCGCCGGCTTCGGGGATGAAGGCGTCGAGAAAGACGATCGATCCGATGCGGTCGGAGACTTGCTCCGCCACGCCGCTGATCACCATCCCGCCGTACGAATGGCCGCACAGGACGACATCGTCGAGGTCCTCCCATTTGATTAGATTGACGATGTCGGCGATGTGGGTCGAGAGCGTGATCGCGCCGCTGAACAAATGCGATCGGTCGGCGAGGCCGGACAAAGTCGGCGCGTACACGCGATGCCCGCGCGCGCGCAGCAACGCGGCGGTGCGCGCGTAGCACCACCCCCCATGCCAGGCGCCGTGCACGAGCACGAATGTCGCCGCCGGCCCGGCAGCGTGATCGCGTGGTCCAGTCATCGACGTCCCTCCCACATATTCTCTGTCGATCTCGATAGCCCGCAGACGCGCGCGCGTGAAGCCGGCGCAGCGCTCGGTTGCGCAGCGTCGCCGCCGCAGCTATCTCGCCAGCCGAACAGCTGCACTTCTGCAGTGCTGACCTGCACGTCCGTGCCTTGCCTGCACGGCGACGGGTCTCCACTGTCCCGGCGCAGGAGGATGCCATGCGAAACATCGATCATTTTATCGGCGGCGGCGCCTATGCGGGCGGCGAGCGCCAGGGCGACGTCTACGATCCCAACAACGGCCATGTGCAGGCGCGGGTGCGCTTCGGCAGCGCCGCCGACCTCGACAAAGCGGTAGCGTTCGCGCGCGAGGCGCAGCTTGGCTGGGGCGCGACCAACCCGCAGCGGCGCGCGCGGGTGCTGTTCAACTTCAAGACTTTGGTCGAGAAGAACATGGACGAGCTGGCTCTGCTGCTCTCGTCCGAGCACGGCAAGGTGGTCGCCGACGCCAAGGGCGACATCCAGCGCGGGCTCGAGGTGATCGAGTTCGCCTGCGGCATCCCGCACACGCTCAAGGGAGAATATACGCAGGGCGCGGGGCCGGGGATCGACGTCTATTCGATGCGGCAGCCGCTCGGCATCGTCGTCGGCATCACGCCGTTCAACTTTCCCGCCATGATCCCGATGTGGATGTTCGGCATGGCGATCGCCTGCGGCAACGCCTTCATCCTCAAGCCGTCCGAGCGCGATCCGTCGGTGCCGGTGCGCCTCGCCGAGCTGATGATCGAGGCGGGCCTTCCCGAGGGCGTCCTGCAGGTCGTTCATGGCGACAAGGAAATGGTCGACGCCATTCTCGACCATGACGAGATCAAGGCGATCAGCTTCGTCGGTTCGTCGGACATCGCCCATTATATCTATTCGCGCGGCACCGCGAACGGCAAGCGCGTCCAGGCGTTCGGCGGCGCCAAGAACCACGGCATCGTCATGCCCGATGCCGATCTCGACCAGGTGGTGAACGACCTCGCCGGCGCTGCGTTCGGCTCGGCCGGCGAGCGCTGCATGGCGCTGCCCGTCGTGGTGCCGGTCGGCGAGAAGACGGCCGAGGCGCTGCGCGAGAAACTTCTTCCGGCGATTGGCGCGCTCCGAGTCGGCGTTTCGACCGATGCCGACGCGCATTATGGACCGGTGGTCAACGCCGCCCACCGCAAGCGCATCGAGGATTATATCCAGATGGGCATCGATGAGGGCGCCGAGCTGGTCGTCGACGGCCGCGGCTTCGCGCTGCAGGGCCATGAGCAGGGCTTCTTCATCGGGCCGACGCTGTTCGATCACGTCAAGCCGCACTTCCGCTCCTATCAGGAGGAGATCTTCGGCCCGGTGCTGCAGGTGGTGCGCGCGGACAGCTTCGAGGAAGCGCTGCGGCTCCCGTCCGATCACCAATATGGCAACGGCGTCGCGATCTTCACCCGCAACGGCCATGCCGCGCGCGAGTTCGCCAGCCGGGTCAATGTCGGGATGGTCGGGATCAACG
>JAQGLH010000098.1 GCA_028293005.1 Alphaproteobacteria bacterium | reverse complement strand
AAGTCGAAGGTCATCGACGTGCAGGAAGGCGACTTCATCAAGCGCGGCGACAATCTGATCGGCGGAAGCCCCGATCCGCACGACATCCTCGAGGTGCTCGGGGTCGAGGCGCTGGCCGAATATCTCGTCTCGGAGATCCAGGAGGTCTATCGTCTCCAGGGCGTGAAGATCAACGACAAGCACATCGAGGTGATCGTTCGCCAGATGCTGCAGAAGGTCGAGATCACCGACGCGGGCGACAGCACCTTCCTGCCGGGTGAGCAGGTCGACCTGCTGGAGATGAACGAGGTCAATGCCAAGCTCAAGGCGCAGAAGAAGACGCTCGCCGAAGGCAAGCCGGTGCTGCTCGGCATCACCAAGGCGAGCCTGCAGACGCGCAGCTTCATCTCCGCGGCATCGTTCCAGGAGACCACCCGCGTGCTCACCGAGGCTTCGGTGCAGGGCAAGATCGACACGCTCGACGGGCTCAAGGAGAATGTCATCGTCGGCCGCCTGATCCCGGCGGGCACCGGCGCGGGCATGAACCGGCTGCGCGTGGCCGCCACCAGCCGCGACGCGGCGCTGCGCGCGCAGCACCGCAAGCTGCAGGAAGCGCTCGTGCTGCCGAACACGGCAGCCGAGGAGCATGCGGCCGAGCTGGCGCAGGGACCGGAAGCGGCGATCGGCGACGATCCGCTCGCCGAGGTGGCGCCGACCGGCCATGGCACGGACGCCGATGCCGGCGAGTACCTGCAGGACTAAGGTTTCGAACTGAAGCCAATCAGCCCCGCCGGAGCGATCCGGCGGGGTTTTTTGTGCCTCGGCGGAACGGGCACGCCGTCGAGGCTTCCGAGCGGGCGTGCCGGCTGTCGGGCACCGCCGATGCGACACGCTCCGCCGACATTTGGCAAAGTGACGCGCGCTTTGCTTGGCCTTTCCGCCCGCAGTGACTAGTCAACGCGCAAATGGACGTGACTGATCTTCGCATCGCGCTGTTCAGCGGCAACTACAATTATGTCCGCGACGGCGCGAACCAGGCGCTCAACCGTCTGGTCGAGTTTCTGCTGCGCAGTGGTGCCGCGGTGCGCATCTATTCGCCGACCGTCGAAAAACCTGCCTTCCCGCCCAATGGCGACGTCGTCAGCGTGCCCGCCATCGGCGTGCCGCGGCGTGCCGAATATCGCGCCCCGATCCTCCTCCCGCCATCGGTGAAGCGCGACATCCGCAATTTCCGGCCGAACATATTCCATGTCGCCAGTCCCGAGCTGCTCGGCCATCGCGCGGTCACGCTCGCGCACAAGCTCGACGTGCCGGTGGTCGCCTCGGTCCACACCCGCTTCGAAACCTATTTCCGTTATTACGGCCTCGCCTTTCTCGAGCCTTTGATCGAGGCCGGCCTTCGCCGTTTCTACCGCCGCTGCGACGCGATCTTCGCCCCGTCGGAGTCGATGGCGCAGCTGCTGCGCGAGCGACGGATGAATTTCGACGTCGGCATCTGGACGCGCGGCATCGACCGCGAGATCTTCGATCCGCAACGGCGCGATCTCGCCTGGCGGCGCAGCCTCGGCATCGCCGACGACGTGCCGGTGATCGGCTTCGCCGGTCGGCTGGTGATGGAAAAGGGCCTCGATGTCTTTTCGGACACAATCGACCGGCTCGAGCGCCGCCAGGTGCGGCACAAGGTGCTGGTGGTCGGCGAAGGCCCGGCGCGCGACTGGTTCGAAAGAAGGCTGCCCAACGGCGTCTTCGTCGGCTTCCAGCGCGGCGGCGATCTCGGCAGGGCGATCGCGTCGATGGACATGCTGTTCAACCCGTCGATGACCGAGACATTCGGCAACGTAACGCTGGAGGCGATGGCGGTCGGCATCCCGGTCGTCGCGGCGATCGCGACCGGAAGCCTGAGCCTGGTCGACGACGGCCGGACCGGCCGGCTCATCCGCGGCGGCGCAATCGAAGCCTTCGCCGACGCGCTCGCGCTTTACTGCACCGATGCCGACGCACGCAGCCGTGCCGGCGCGGCCGGCGCCGCGGTCACAGACCGCTACGGCTGGGACGAGGTCAACCAGGCGCTGATCGATTCCTACCTGCGCATCATCCGCCAACGCGCAGCGGGCGGCCGATTGCCACCCCCGAGCCCGGTTCCCTGAACTCGCCGCTCGCTTGCGTGGGAAAGATTGCGACGACCCTGTTTTCGGCCTTCGAGAAAATCTCCCAACCGACCGCGACCGTGTCGCTGCGCCGATAGGTTTCCTAATCCGCTGGGCCCGGAACCGAAAGCAGAGCTCGAGATCGGTTTTGTCGATGGCATCAAATGCGTTACTGCACGGGCGTGGCCGACCTGTTCGAAAACGAAGCTCCCTCCGCCGCGCCCGCGCGCGCACCACCGGACAATGCACCGCTTGCGGACCGCCTCCGGCCGCAGCGGCTCGAGGATGTCGTCGGCCAGGATCATCTGACCGGTCCCGAAGGCGCGATCGGTCGCATGGTCGCTGCGGGCAAGCTCGCCTCGATGATCTTCTGGGGCCCGCCGGGCACGGGCAAGACGACGATCGCGCGGCTGCTGGCCGACGCCGTCGGGATGCGCTTCGTCGCCATCTCCGCGGTCTTTTCGGGCGTTGCCGATCTCAAGAAATTGTTCGCCGAGGCCCGCGAGCACGCCAGGCTGGGCAAGCAGACATTGCTGTTCGTTGACGAGGTCCATCGCTTCAACCGGGCGCAACAGGATGGTTTCCTCCCCTATGTCGAGGACGGGACGGTGGTGCTGGTTGGCGCGACCACCGAAAATCCCTCGTTCGAGCTCAACGCTGCCTTGCTGTCGCGCGCGCAGGTGCTGATCCTCAACCGCCTCGACGCCGCGGCGCTCAACCGCCTGCTCGAGCGCGCCGAGACGCTGATGGAGCGGCTCTTGCCGCTCACGCCCGCCGCCCGCGAAGCGTTGATCGCAACCGCCGACGGCGATGGCCGCTTCCTGCTCAACCAGGCTGAGACCCTGTTCTCGATCGCACTCGACGAGCCGCTCGATTCGGCCGGTCTTTCGGCGCTGCTCCACCGCCGCGTCGCGGTTTACGACAAGGATCGCGAGGGTCATTACAACCTCATTTCCGCGCTCCACAAGGCGATGCGCGGTTCCGACCCGCAGGCCTCGCTTTACTATTTGGCGCGGATGCTGGTGGCGGGCGAGGAGCCGCTCTACGTCCTGCGCCGCATCACCCGCTTCGCTTCCGAGGATATCGGCCTCGCCGATCCGCAGGCGCTGGTCCAATGCCTGGCGGCGAAGGACTCATACGATTTCCTCGGCTCCCCCGAAGGCGAGCTCGCGATCGTCCAGG
>JAQGLH010000089.1 GCA_028293005.1 Alphaproteobacteria bacterium | reverse complement strand
GCGGTCGCCAAGGTGCGGCCCGACGCGCCGTTCGACAAGATCTGCTACATCGGCTGCGGCTTCACCACCGGCGTCGGCGCGGTGATCTGGACGGCCGGCGTCGAGCCCGGCGCGAACGTCGTCGTGTTCGGCCTCGGCGGCATCGGCCTCAACGTCATCCAGGGGGCGAAGCTGGTCGGAGCGGCGAAGATCGTCGGCATCGACGTCAATCCAGCCAAGCGCGCGATGGCCGAGCAGTTCGGGATGACCCACTTCGTCAATCCGCGCGAGGTGGACAACGACAAGGTAGTCCAGGCGATCCTCGACCTCACCGGTGGCGGGGCCGACTACAGCTTCGATTGCACCGGCAACACCGATGTCATGCGCCAGGCGCTCGAATGCTGCCACCGCGGCTGGGGCGAAAGCGTGATCATCGGCGTCGCCGAGGCCGGACGGGAGATCTCGACCCGCCCGTTCCAGCTCGTCACCGGCAGAGTCTGGAAAGGCTCGGCGTTCGGCGGCGCGCGCGGGCGGACCGACGTGCCGCGCATCGTCGACTGGTATATGGACGGCAAGATCTCGATCGATCCGCTGATCACCCACACGATGCCGCTCGACCGGATCAATGACGCGTTCGACCTGATGCATGAGGGCGCGAGCATCCGCTCGGTGGTCGTTTACTGAGATGGCGCTCGAGCGTCTCTCCGCTGCCAGGAGCTTCGAAGGAAGCCAGGAAGTCCATCGCCACGCGAGCAGCACCACCGGCACGCCAATGACGTTCGGCATCTATTTGCCGCCGCAGGCCGCGAGCGGCGACCCGCTGCCGATCGTCTGGTATCTCTCCGGCCTGACCTGCACCCACGCCAACGTCATCGAAAAAGGCGGCTTCCAGAGGACCTGCGCCGAGCTTGGCCTGATCTTTGTCGCGCCTGACACGTCGCCGCGGGGAGACGCGATCCCCGACGTCGAGGATTATGATTTCGGCAGCGGGGCGGGTTTCTACGTCGACGCGACGGTCGAGCCCTATGCGGCCAATTACCGTATGTATTCCTATGTGCTGGATGAGCTGCCGCAGGTGCTCGCGGCCAATTTCCCGGCCGACCTCGGCCGGCAGGCGATCATGGGCCATTCGATGGGCGGCCATGGCGCGCTGACGCTCGCGCTGCGCAACCCCGGACGCTTCAAGGCCGTCTCGGCGCTCGCGCCGATCGTCGCTCCGGGCCAGGTGCCGTGGGGGCAAAAGACGCTCGGCGGCTACCTCGGCGAGGACCGCGCGGCGTGGCGACGTCATGACGCCGTCGCGTTGGTCGAGGATGGGGCGCGCGTGCCGGAGATTCTGGTCGACCAGGGGACGGCCGACCAGTTCCTCGACCAGCTCCAGCCCGAATTGCTCGCCGCGGCCTGCAAGGCGGCCGGAATCGACATGACGCTGCGCATGCAGCCCGGCTACGACCACAGCTATTATTTCATCGCGACCTTCATGGAGGATCACCTCCGCTGGCATGCCGACAGGCTGTTCGGATGACCTCGCCCTTGCTCGAGACTCTGATCGAAGCCGCTCTCGCCGCGGGCGATGAGATCGAAACCATCTATGCCGCTGGCTTCACGAGCGAGGCCAAGCTCGACGGTTCGCCCGTCACCGAGGCGGATCGTCGTGCCGAGGCGATCATCCTTGAGCGGCTGGCAAGCGCCTTTCCGGGAATTGCGGTGCTCGCCGAGGAGGAAGCGGCGGCGGGCCGGATCCCGGCCCTCGGCGACCGCTTCTTCCTGGTCGACCCGCTCGACGGCACCAAGGGCTTCATCCAGCGCAACGGCGAGTTCACGGTCAACATCGCTCTGATCGAGGATCGCAAGCCGATCGCCGGGGTCGTCTATGCACCCGACGGCGCGGCGCTCTACTATGGCGCCAAAGGGGAGGGCGCGTTCCGCCGTCTCGGCCGCGGCAACCCATCGGCCGAGCGGATCAGACCGCGGCCGCGCCCGGTGTCAGGACTCGCCGGGATCGGTAGCCGCAATCATGCCGCCCCGGGCACGGCCGAGCGGATGGCGGCGCTCGGCGTCACCGACTTCGTCCCCGCGGGATCCTCGCTCAAGTTCTGCCTGGTCGCCGAAGGCAGCGCCGACGTCTATCCGCGCTGGGGACGGACGATGGAATGGGATACGGGCGCGGGCCAGGCGGTGCTCGAGGCGGCTGGAGGCCGCGTGCTCGCGCTCGACGGCGACCGCGAGATCGGCCCCTTGCTGTACGACAAGGCGGAGAGCGAGTTCGCCAACCCCCATTTCATCGCCTGGGGCCAGTAAATCCCGCTTCGCTTGAGACTGAATCTCAAAAGACCGTCATATCACCTTGTGATTACTTGAATATGATGACCGTGCGCGGACCGGACGAGGCTAACGGTTGCGACGGCCTTCGACCAACCCGTCAACGAGGCTCGGATCCGCTAGGGTCGAGGTGTCGCCGAGGTTCGAAAAGTCGTTCTCGGCGATCTTGCGCAGGATGCGGCGCATGATCTTGCCCGAACGCGTCTTCGGCAGCGCGGGCGTGAAGTGGAGATGGTCGGG
>JAQGLH010000068.1 GCA_028293005.1 Alphaproteobacteria bacterium | reverse complement strand
GCGGTCACCGCCGCAGCGGAGGCGCTCGCCGGTCGCCGCGTCGCCAGCATGCGGATCGTCTGGAAGGAGGATGTCCGCAAATGGCATCCCGGCCAGCAATGGATCTGGAGCGCAGGCGGCTTCGGCGTGTTCGATCCGGGCATCAACGCTTTCTCGATCGCCACCGGGATTTTCCCGGGATCGCTCGCGGTCAAGGCGGCGGAGCTTTTCTTCCCCAGCAACAGGCAGGCGCCGATCGCCGCCGAAGTCCGCCTGATGAGTCCGGCCGCCGATGGCGATCTCAGCGTCTCGTTCGATTGGCGGCACAGCGGCGGCGAAGCCTGGACGATCGAAATCCGCACCGCCGACGGAAGCGCTCTTGCGCTGCTCGACGGCGGCTCGCGGCTGATCATCGACGGCGAGGAGCGCCGAGGGCAGGGGCCGGGTGAATATCCTTCGATCTATGCGCGTTTCGTCGACCTGATCGACGAGCGGCGCTCGCTGGTCGATGTCGATCCGCTGCGGCTCGCCGCCGATTCATTCCTTGCCGGAAGCCGGACCGCCGTCGAACCCTTCGAGGATTGATCCGGCGGCGAAAAGCGGGCTTATCGTCCCGCTGCTGCCCTGCATGCCGTCACCACCCGCTCGAATACCGCCGGATGGAGCGGGCGCACGAATTCACAGCCGGCCTGATGACGGCGGACCCAGGCGATGCGCGCCTGCCACGCCTCGAGCCCGGGAAGCTTGATCCAGATCAGGCTGTCGGGACTAAGATAGAGATGACTCTCGATCTTGACGCCGGTGGGCGACAGATCGATCACGTCGACATTGGTTCGTTCGGGGCCGTCGCGGAAGCCGGCCGACATGCGAACACTCGCGCGGTCACTGCTTCGCTTCTGTCCGCCGACGGCGCCGGTCAATTCGGCGGCGATTCTCATAAGATTGCTCCATTCGCGCACCTTCTTCTAGCCGTTCAAGGCTAAGCATCAGTAAATAAGGCGAACTAACCGGCGCGGCTCGCCGGATGGGCTCGACGATGCGCGTTCCCGAGGCGCGAGGCGCGTTGATGTGGCGGGGAATAGAAGTCATAGGGCCGCAAGCTGGAAAGGTGAGCAATGACCGAAATTGAATGGTGGGAGTTCGACTCCGCCGCGGAAATGGCCGATCAGGCCGCAGGCGACATCGGCTTCGTGATCGAGAGCGCGCTCGAGGCGCACGGCGGGGCAAGGCTCGCGGTCTCCGGCGGCGCGACGGTCGATCTGATCGTCAGGCAGCTGCTCAGGAACAAGTTAGACTGGAGCAAGGTCACCGTGATCCCGACCGACGACCGGCTGGTCGCGCTCGACGATCCGCAGAGCCAATTCGGCCGCCTCGAGGCGCTTTTCGCCGGCACGCCCGCCGATCTGGTCTCGCTCATCGATGAAGCGGCGCTCGGCGATTATGGCGAAGCCGGTCGCCTGGCCGATGCGCGCCTGGCGCGGCTGGATGGCCCGCTCGATCTCGCCTGCCTGGTGATGGATGCGAACGGCCACGTTGCCGGCCTGCTGCCGGGTCCCGACCTCGACCGCGCGCTTTCGGGCCCGCGCGAGCGCCACGCGGTCGGCGTGCGCCCCGATCCCTTGCCGGGCGAGGCGGCGGCCGCCCGGGTAACGCTGACCGCGGCTGCGCTTTCCGCCGCGCGCGCAGTGATGGTCGTGCTGCACGGCGAGGAAAACAAGCAGAAGCTCGAGCGCGCGATCGAGGACGGTCCGCTCTCGATGAGCCCGGTCGGACGGCTGCTCGCCGAGCTCGAAACGCCTATCGACATCTTCTGGAGCGCCGAATGACCCGCGGGCGGGTCAGGCCAGCTCGTTAAGATCGAGGCGATCGAGCAGCGCGAGGCGCGCACGTTCCAGCTGCGCCGCGAGAGCGGGGCCGCGCAGGTCGTCCGGCCCGATTTCGTCGGGCCAGTGTTCATCGATTACCGAGGCGATTGCGCTGAGCCTCGATTCGTCGACGAGAAAGCGCGGATCGACCGTGGCCGGATCCGCCACCACGCGGAGGCGCAGGCAGGCGGGACCGCCGCCATTGGCCATCGACTGGCGCACATCGACGACGAACAGGCTTCGGATCGGCCCGTTCCCCGCTACCAATTGCCCGAGCCAGCGCCACACGCTCGGAATCTCACGCACTTCGCCGGGAAGGATTAGGCCCATTCCGTCTTCCGGAAGCGTCACCAGCTGGGCGTTGAACAAATAGCTTCTGATCGCCTCGTCGAGGCTGACCTCGCTCGCCGGGACCTCGATGATCTGCACCTCGGGCGCGAGGCGCTTGAGCGCGACGTAGAAAAGATCGCGTTCCTCGAACGCCTGCTCGTGCGCGAGCAGCACATTTTCGTTCGCAACCGCGACGACATCGTTGTGGAACGCGCCCGCGGCGATCGCCTGCTCGGATTGCGCCACGCAGAGAATCCGCTCCGGATCGAGCCCATGCAGCCGCGCCACCGCGCGGCTTGCCTCGATATGCTGGCGGACCGGAAATCCGCCGCCGCTTCGCCCGAAGACGAAAATCTCGACGCCAGGCTCGCCATGCGCGGAGGCGATCCGCATGTGGTTTGCAGCACCCTCGTCGGCGAAGGTCGGCGGGACCGGATCATGGACCGCGAAATGGGCCGTGTCCGCGAACGCGAGCCTGAGCTGCGCCAGCGTCGCCGGCCACTCATGGCTACGATGCGCCATCGTCCTCAAGTTGGCGACCGTCAGGTGGCAGCGGCCGTCGCTTGTATCCGCGCCCGGTGAGATCGTCGCCGCATTGGCGGCCCACATCGCCGAGGCCGAGAAAGCGGCGGCGCGGAGCGATGCCGGCGCCGCTTCGGCATTTGTGCCGAGCTGCGCGAGCCAGGCCTGATTGGGGCGAGGGTGGGGCAGGACGATGCCTTGCGCGAGCCCGAGCGCCAAATTGTGCCGCATTTTCCCAATCCCCTGCAGCGCAGCCGCCTTGGGGTACGAGACGCTGCCGGCGTTGGTTGTCGAGGCGGTGTTGCCAAGGCTCAGCCCGGCATAATTGTGGCTCGGCCCGACGATCCCGTCGAAGTTGATCTCGCGCAGCATCAGCGGCCCATCACATGGAAGCTCTGGCCGGGCTTGATCGTGAGCAAAGCGGCGCTCGCCGGATCGAGCAAAGCTGTGTTGTCGGCTGCGATCCGGAAGTGGCCATAGCAGGCGGAAAATTCCGAAAAGGCGCCCGCCGCGACGAGATAGGCAGTGCCGCCGACCTCGTCGCTGGTGCCGGTGAACACCAGTTCGCGCGCCTCGCGGATGGTGCGCACCTGATCGGTCGTGACCGACATCGTCGGGCCGCCGTCGAAGATGTCGATGTAGCAATCATAAGCGAAGCCCTCATGCTCGAGCATCTTCATCGCGGCGCGGCCCGAGGGGTGCGGCACGCCCATCACGGTGCGCGCGCTTTCGGGCAGCATCGCGGTGTAGATCGGCGTCTTTGGCATCAGATCGGCGATGAATTGGTTGCCGTGCGCGGCGTTGAACTCGTCGGCTTCCTGGAAGCTCATGCCGAAGAAACGGCCGGCGATCGCATCCCAGAAGGGCGATCCGCCGCCTTCGTCGATCACGCCGCGCAGCTCCGCGATCAGACGGTCGCCGAAGCGCTTGCGGTGGGTCTTGATGAACAGATAGCGGCTGCGCGCGAGCAGCAGCCCGAGCCCGCCGGCGCGCTCGCCGGGGTGGAGGAACAAACCGCCGACCTCGGAAGAGCCGTCGAAATCGGTGACGAGGGTCAGCATTTCTGCGCGGAACACCCGCGCGAGCGCTTTCGATGTCTGCGTGAGCGTGCTGATCCGATAGCTGTAGAACGGCATTTCAGCGCCGATCATTCCGAAGATCTGGCAGGTGCCGCGAACCTGACCCGTCTCGCTATTCTCCACGACGAACACGAACAGATCGTCGGCCTGCGTATCGGCCTCGCGTGAAAAGGCGGCCTCGGACCGTATCAATTTTTCGACCAGCGCGCCGCGATCGGGCGGAAGATTGGTGAAGCCGCCGCCGGTGAGCTTCGCCATTTCATAGATCGACTGGAAGTCGTCGCTGCTGGCGGGGCGGACGCGAAAGCTCACGACAAACCTCCCGCAGCGAGGCGGAGCAGGCTCAAGGCGGACAATTGCGCGCGCTCGGCCAAGCTTTCGACGATCAGATATTCATCCGCGCTGTGGATGGCGCCCCCGCGCGCGCCCATCGTGTCGACGACCGGAACGCCGAGCGCCGCGATGTTGTTGCCGTCGCAAACGCCGCCGGTATCCCGCCAGCCGAGCTCCTGGCCAAGCGCGCGGCCGCAATCGCGAACCAGGCCGAACAGCCGCTCCGCAGCCGGGTCGAGTGGCTTGGGCGGACGATTGAAGCCGCCGTGGAGGGTGACCGTGACATCGTGCTCGCGCGCGATCGCCGCGATCGTGCTTGCGAGCTTCTACTCCGCGCTTCGTTGGTCTTTTGGGGTGGCCGGGCGGAGGTTGACTCTCAGGATCGCCCGCTCCGGCACGATATTGTTCGGGCCGCCGCCGTCGATGCGCGCCGGATTGACCGAAAGGCCCGGCGCGGCCGCGCGTGACAGGCGCAGCGCGAGGTCCGCCGCGGCGACGATCGCGTTGCGTCCGTCCGCGGGGTTGCGCCCGGCATGGGCGCTGCGCCCCTCGACGAGGATCGAGAAATTGCCGCTTCCGGGGCGCGCCCCCGCCAAGGTGCCGTCGGGCAGCAGTGCGGGCTCGTAGGTGAACGCGGCCTGCTTGCCGCGCGCGGCCTTCGCGATCAGCGCCGCCGACCCCGGCGATCCGACCTCCTCGTCGCTGTTGATCACCACTTCATAGCCGAGCTGCGCGGCCTGCGGCGCGCCTTCGATCGCCTGCAGCGCCGCAAGCATCACCGCGATGCCGCCTTTCATGTCGGCGACACCGGGGCCGCGCAGCGCACCGTCGCCGCGCCAATCGAGAGTCTGGAAGGGATGGTCGGCGGCGAAGACGGTATCCATGTGGCCGGTGAGCAGGATCTGCACCGGCGCGTGCGGGCGCACGGCGAGGTGCAGATTGCGCCCGTGCTCGACAGGTCGGGCCCGGCCCGTCTCGTCGAGCAGCTCGACCGGTGCCGCCTCGCGCAACGCAAGCCCGCCCGGCAGCGCCGCGAAGGCGTCGGCGAGCGCAGCCGCCATTTGCGCCAGCCCGCCGGGGTTCGTGGAGCCGCTATTGAGCGCGGCCCAGCTTTGCACCTGATCCAGCATCGGTCGTTCGGCACAGCGCTCGAGCGCTGCAGCCTCGCTGGCGGAAAGCCCACTCATCCGACTAACTCTAGTGCGGATCGACCGCTAAAGCCACTCCCGGAACGGGCGCCGGCGCGGCGCTAAAGCCACTCCCGAAACGGGCGCGGGCGCGGCGCTAAAGCCA
>JAQGLH010000061.1 GCA_028293005.1 Alphaproteobacteria bacterium | reverse complement strand
GCATCTGGCGCAGGACCGTTTGCGAGATCGATGTCACCTGCGCGGTCGCGGTGCGAATGTCGGCGCCCGGCTGGAAATAGATTTTGACGATGCCGATGCCGGGCAGCGACTGGCTCTCGATATGCTCAATGTCGTTGACCGTGGTGCTCAGCACGCGCTCGTAGCTCGAGATCACGCGTCCGGCCATTTCGTCCGGAGGCAGGCCAGCATAGTTCCACGCCACGGCGATCACCGGAATGCGGATCTCCGGGAAGATGTCGGTCGGTGTCCGAAAGGAGGCGAGCAGCCCCATGATGAGGATGAGCAGCGCCATGACGATGAAGGTCAACGGGCGCTGAAGCGCGATCTTGACGATACCGATCATGCTTGTCCCCGGGGGAGGCTCCCTGAACAGCCTCGCCCCCGGTCGAGTCTCGCCAGGAGCGTGGTGCGATGCAGCACTGGCGCAAGATAGGGTCGCAGTCCAATAGGTATTGCGCCATGATCGATATCGTATACGACTTGATCAATGGAACTTAAGGATTTGCGCTACTTCGTCCGGGTGGCGGAGGAACTGCACTTCGGCCGAGCGGCCGCCCAATTGGGCATGACCCAGCCGCCGCTCAGCCAGCGCATCAATGCCCTGGAGCAAGAGCTCGGCGTCTTGCTGCTCGAACGCACCAGCCGCCGCGTCGCGTTGACCGATGCGGGCCGTCTCTTCCTCGTCGAGGCGCGAAAATTGCTGGCGCAGGCGCAGCAGGCGGTGGAAACCGCCCGGCGCGCTCAGTCCGGGGAAATCGGCGAGATCGCGATCGGCTTTTCGTCTTCTGTGCCGTTCACGCCGGATGTCGTTCGGGCTCTCTCGGCGTTCCGCGAGGCCTATGTGATGGTGCGGCTGAAGCTGGTCGAGATGGCGCGCGACGCGCAGATCGAAGCGCTCGGGGAAGAACGCATCGATCTAGGCTTCGTGCGCGGTTACGATCCGCCGCCGCTTGCCGCTTCGATGATGAGCAAGCTGCTGATGAACGAGCCCCTGATCGTCGCGATGCGCAGCGATCATCCGCTGGCGCGGAGCGATCGGCCGCCGACGATCGAGGATCTGAGGAACGAGGGGTTCATCCTCTACCAGCGGGACCTCGGAGGAGGTTTCAACGACCATATCGAGCGGATGTGCGCGAGCGCGGGCTTCGCGCCGCTTGTCGTCCAGGAAGCGATGGGATTGGCGATGCTTCTCGGCCTCGTCGCGGCCGGCATGGGCATCACGATCTTGACCGATTCGCTGAGGGTGCTTCATCCGGAGAACGTTGTCTTCCGGCAGCTTGACGACCCGGTCGCGGTGAGCGGGTTGTGGCTGATCCGGCGCGGGCGCTTGTCGACCGCCGCGCAGCACTTTGTCGACCTCCTCGGCGCATCCGCCACAGCGAGGATGGCGAGCTGATGGGTGCCCCCGTGGTGCTGACGGCTTATGAATGGATCGGCGGCGCTGGCACCGCTTTGCCTTGATGCAATCGGAGACGAATGCGCACTCGACGGTCTCAACGGCCGTTTCTCACGCGCCCGCCGGGGACGATCCAGCGGCTAGATCCACAGCCAGATGCCCGCCATTGCTCCGCTCAGCGGAATGTGTGCCCAGGTTGCGACCAGCCAGATGACGAAGCCCCCGGCGATCGCGTGCATTCCGAGGCCGCCGAAGCGCGCCTTGCCCGCAGCGATTGCGTGGAACGGCAGATAGCTCGTCTGCCTCTCCCAGGCGGGCCAGAAGTCCGGCTGCAGCCGCTCCTTCTTGCGGTCCTGAAGCGCAGCTCCGACCAGCGCCAGAACCGTGATGGCGGATGCGACGATGATGTTCGCGGCGACCGGGAATATTGCGATGTGGCACACACCCCAGAGCGCGAACGACCACATCATCGGGTGCCGGGTGATCGCGAAGACGCCGTGCGGCGCTTCGGGAAGCGAAACCACCTTTCCACCGCTCGGGAGCGCCGGATTGCGGATCAACGAGCCCATCAGCAGGACCGAGGCGATCAGCATGACGATGGACACGATTGCCCATAGCACATCATCGACCGGCCAAAGCGGGGGCGTCGGCGGCGCGGCCCGATACGCGAGGATCAACCAGCCAAGAGCGACGGCCGCCACGAGCGAGTAGATGCCCAGGAACGCCCGCTCGCCAATCGCGGCAACCAGCGGCCTCCGCAAGGGATGGGAAAGCAGGAAATGACTCCCGACGAAGGCGAGCGCCGCAGCCAGGACCGAAGTCGTCGTTCCGATCATCTCAGTTCCCCACGCTTGGCTTGTGCGACAAGCACTTATCTATTCATATCGACGATCGCAAAGGCGATAAAAGTTTCGGGCAGACGCCATTCGCGCGGTTGCGCATTCAATGTCACCTTTACCAGTGTGAAGCTTCCATGGACGACACCGTCATCTGGACGCAATCTTGCGTGACTCAGCATTATTGGACGTTACAAATGCTGCTACATGCTTGGGTACGCGGTTCGGCAATAAATTCATAACGCGACACGGGCATCGCCATCGGACTGGAAAAGTTCAAGCGGCGCTAGGGGGAGGCGACTTGATGAAGGTCTTTGGAGGCCCGGCGTTATTGTCGGCGCTCGTGCTCGCAACTGCTTCCGGACTCTCCTCCTCGGCGGGCCCGAGCGCCACTAACGTCTCCGCCGTTGCACGCCATGCGCCGCCCAACGATCCGGCGTTCACCGATGCGGCGAACGGTGCCGACTGGATTTCGTACGGCCGCACCTACGACGAGCAACATCACAGCCCGTTGCGCGAGATCAATCGAGCGAACATCGGCCGATTGGGCCTCGCATGGTCCCTCGAGCTGCCGGGGCTGCACAGCGCGGCGACGGTGCCGCTGGCGGTCGATGGCGTCCTCTACTTCGCGGCCGATCAGGCGATCGTCCATGCCGTCGATGCGGTGACAGGCAAGCTGCTATGGACCTACAACCCCGACGTAGCGAAGGTCGCCGGGATCCGGATGCGCGGCCAATGGGGCACTCGCGGACTTGCATTCGGCTATGGCAAGCTGTTCGTCGGCACGCAGGACGGGCGCCTGATCGCGGTCGACTCCAGGACCGGCAAGCCGGTGTGGAGCGTGCAGACGGTCGAGGCCGGGGACGGCCGCTACATCACCGGCGCGCCGCGGGTGTTCAACGGCCTCGTGCTCATCGGCCACGCCGGCGCGGACATGGCGCCGGTGCGCGGCTACGTGACAGCCTATGACGTCGCGACAGGCGCTCAGCGCTGGCGCTTCCACGCCGTTCCCGGCGATCCCGCGAAGGGCTTCGAGAATGCGGCGATGGCGATGGCTGCCAAGACCTGGACTGGCGAATATTGGAAATACGGCGGCGGCGGGACCGTGTGGAACGCGATGACCTACGATCCCGATTTCAACACCATCTATCTTGGGACCGGCAACGGCGCGCCCTGGAACTCCAGGATCCGCAGCCCCGGCGGCGGCGACAATCTGTTTCTCGCCTCGATCGTCGCCCTCGACGCCGATACCGGTGCGTATAAGTGGCACTATCAGCAAAACCCGGCGGAGACGTGGGACTATAACAGCGCGATGGATATCACCCTGGCGACGCTGACGATCGATGGCGCGCCGCGCAAGGTGCTGATGCAGGCCCCGAAGAACGGCTTTTTCTACATCATCGACCGCGCGACCGGCAAATTGCTCTCGGCCGAGAAGTTCGCCAAGGCGACCTGGGCGAGCCATGTCGACCTCGACACCGGCCGGCCGGTCGAACTGCCCAATGTCCGCTACGACAACAGCGAAGTTCACCTCTGGCCATCGCCGTCGGGCGCGCACTCTTGGCAGCCGATGGCGTATAACCCGCACAGCGGGCTCGTCTATATTCCGACGATCGAGCTGGCCGGGAGCTGGGACGACCGCGGCATAGATCGCAAGAGATGGGCTTCCCATCCGGGACAGATGAACGCCGGCATCCACGTCTTTCAGTCCGATATTCCACCCGCTGCCGGAACGAGCTCGCTGCTTGCGTGGGACCCTGTGCGGCAACGCAAGGTCTGGGAGGTCAAGACGCCCGGCGTGTGGAACGGCGGAGTGATGACGACCGCGGGCGGGCTCGTCTTCCAGGGGCAGGGGGACGGGATGTTCAATGCCTACGCCGCCGATACCGGAAAGCCGCTGTGGCGGTTCGACGGCCACATGGGCATCGTCGGTGCGCCGATCACCTACATCGCCAACGGCCGGCAATATGTCACAATCCTCGCCGGCTGGGGCGGAAGCGGCGCCGGCTTCATGGGCTCGTTGTCGGCGCAATACGGCTGGGTCGCCCGCAAGCATACCAATCGCGTGCTGACTTTCGCAATGGACGGCAGGGCGCGCCTGCCGGCAAACCTGCCGCCGCCGGGCCGTGAACTCCCGATCGACGATCCTGCATTCGCGCTGGATCAGGCCAAGGCCGAACGTGGCGCCGCGCTCTACTCGAGCACCTGCATGGCCTGCCATGGATCGGGTGTAGTGGCTGCCGGCTATGCGCCCGATTTGCGCGCCTCGCCGGTGCCGCTGGCCGAGGACCTCTTCAAGAATGTCGTTCACGGCGGGCTGCTGCTCGAGCAGGGAATGCCGACCTATGGCGAACTGACGGACTCGCAGCTCGAGGAATTGCGCCACTATATCCGCGCGCGCGCCCGCGAAACCATCGAGCCGCGGCCCAAGCGCATCGAGCAGGGCAGGGCCGGCACTTCCGGGGCGGGGCGCAATGTCGACCGGCGGATTGCCCTGACACTTCGACGGCGCTGAGGTGATTGCTTCAGGCGGCGCCATCCGGGCACTGGAATGATTATTCGCCCCTAAGCGACGCAGTGTCGAAATAATCGCGCCACTCGACGATGCGCCCGTTCCTGACCTCGAAGGCGCCCGCAACCCTCAACGTCGCGACGCTTTCACCCGCCTCGTTGTAAAGAATGTCGATCCGCTCGGTCAGGACGACGTCGCCCGCCGCGGCGATGTGCAGCGTCTCGACGTCGATGTGATCGATCGCGCCGGGAAAGGCGTCGACGAACGCCTTTGCCTGCTCGATGCCGACGGTGCGCGCCAACCCCACATTCTCCCACACCGTCTCCTCGGTCATGAATGTGTCGAAAGCCGCGAACATGTTCTGCTTGGTTGGCCCCCAGCTTCGCAGGAAATCGAGGACCAGATCGGTATTGGAAACGTTGTTCATCGGAAAACTCCTGTGCGGTGTCCGGAACGAGCGGATTTGACGGTCGTTTTGCAGTCGGGAAAGGTTGTTACGATGAAAACGAAGCTTCTTGTAGCGGCGCTCGGCATCGCCTTGGCCGGTGCCCCATCGGATGCATCGGCTGCGGCGCCCCAAGTTCGGACCTTCCTCGGCGAAGCGATGAAGGGCGATAACAGCGAGGTCAATCTTGGATCGTTGGCGGCGCGCCGCGGCTCCAGCGGTCAGGTTCGCGACTTTGGCCACATGCTCGTCACCGATCATGGCAAGGCGAAGGTCGAGGTCGGCGCGTTGGCGCGGCAAATGCGCGTGCCCGTCACCGACCGGATTGCACCTGAAGCCGCCGCCGAACGGGCAAAGCTCCTGCGGCTGCACGGCACCTCGTTCGATCGCGAATTTGCGCGTTACATGGTCGAGGATCACAAGAAGGATATCGGCAAGTTCGAAGCGGAAGCGAAAAGCCGTGATCCCGTTGCGGTGACCTCATTGGCGCGCAGGACTCTTCCAACCTTGCGCAAGCATTTGGCGGTGGCAGAGCGGCTAGTGACCCAGAGGTGAGCACAAAGCTGCGGCCAAACCTCGGCTTTCATTCCACCGGCACCAGCCACGGCCGATTTGCGCTCGGGCAGCTTTATCGAAGTCCGTTCAGTTGCCGTTAGGGCAGCCGAATTAAACCACAATCATGGTAGCCAAAGCTTTTCGAGCGGCACTCTGGTCCGCGATTGCGGTGACGCTTTTGCTTGCATGGATGCCGGCGCCGCCAACGATCCTCCATAATGACAAGATGGAGCACGGGCTGGCTTTCGCGCTTCTGGCGCCGCTCTTCGTCGCGGCCTACCCGCGCGCCAGATATGGTTTTATTTTCATGAGCTTGGCCGGGCTGGGTGCGTTGATCGAGATCGGCCAGGCAATTCCCGCTCTTCACAGGGACTGCGACATTCATGATTGGTATGCGGATATCGCGGCAATCGGGGTCGGATTGCTGATCGCTGGTTCGATGAAATATTTGGCGAAACACAGCGGTCGGCTGGCCTGCTAGCGGCGGCTGAGGCAAATTGTCCAATTGCGACGAATGCCTGGACCGGCGACGGAAATTTCATGCAGGCTTGCGCGCCACGACCAGGAACTGCTTGCCGAAGAGCCGCCATGCAGGCGACAGCTTCAGATATGCGCGGATGACGAAGCTGCCGGTCGGCGCCCCGTTCTTCATCGTATAGGGCAGGAAGCGATCGATCACCTTCTCGGCTTCGAACCCCGCCAAAGCGAGCGCTTCGACAAGCGAGAGATGCGATAGCGGCAAGTGGTGGTCGTAATAGTCCCAATATTCGCGATACGCATAGCGTATGTTGGGCCCCATTATAATGAAACGGCCACCCGGTTTCAGCAACATATGCAATTCTCGAAGGAACAAGTCGAGTTCGTCCTTGGAGTGAAAATGCTCGAGAAAATTCGACGTGAAGGCGACGTCGATCTCATCACGTGGCAGCGCCGAAAGGTCTGTCGCCGAGGTGTGGTAGAAGTTTACATCGGGGTCGAGGTGGCTGGGCGAATCCTCGTTGAGATCGATCGCATACTTCTTCCGTGCGCGGATGTTGTTGATGAACTCGCCATATCCGCAAGCAACGTCGAGGATCGTAGAGTTGGCAGGTACCAGCTTCGAGAAGAAATGCTTGCAAAGCACTCGCCACACGGCGTGGCGCTTGGCCAAGCCAGTGGCTGCAAAGCGTAGATCGTATAGGGTGCGGAGGTCAGACATCGGCGCTTTCTGCAAATCCTTCTGGTCGTTCCGCCGGCTCCCGAAACTCCCTCATGACCTCGCTTTACACGCGGTTCAACCGCGCGCGCCCATCAAATGCGACCGGCGACTGCTTCTTCTTGGTAGATCCGCCGCGAGCAGGCGTGCGCACCCTTCAATTGCGCGAAGCCGGCGAGTCTTCACAAGCGAAGCGAATAGGGCATCCCAGGCAGGTTGACGACTCGGAAGGCACGATAAACAAAGGAAAACTAGAA
>JAQGLH010000049.1 GCA_028293005.1 Alphaproteobacteria bacterium | reverse complement strand
GCTGGAGAAGGCGAGGTTTTCCTGAGGTAGGATTGGAGACTCCCCTCCTGCTTGCGGCAGGGTTTTGGCCTCCCGCTTGCGGCAGGGTTTTGGGGGCCGGCAAACGTTTCTGGAACAATGAAGTCATCGAAAATACCGAAGGCGTACTGGAGGCAATTCTCGTGACACCAAGGGAATGCCCACTACCACCCCTCCCTCGAGCAGGAGAGGAAAATGAAAGCATCCGACCACGCCCTTCGCTTGAAAGGGAGGGGAAGGAATGAGTCTTTCCCCGCAATTCCTCGATGAGCTTCGCGCGCGCGTTTCGCTGTCGACGTTGATCGGAAAGCAGGTCAAGCTGATCCGCGCCGGGCGCGAGTGGAAGGCGTGTTGTCCGTTCCACCAGGAAAAGACGCCGTCGTTCACGATCAACGATGAAAAGGGCTTCTATCATTGCTTCGGCTGCGGCGCGCACGGCGATGCGATCCGTTATCTGACCGAGGCGCGCGGCCTGCCGTTCATCGACGCGGTCAAGGAGCTTGCCGATTCTGCCGGGATGAGCGTGCCGGCGCCCGATCCGCGCGCCCGCGAGCGCGCCGACCAGGCGGCGGGGCTGCACGAGGTGATGGAGGCCGCGGCGCGCTGGTTCTCCGATCAGCTTGCCGGGGTCGAGGGCGCGGCGGCGCGCGCCTATCTCGAGCGGCGCGGCGTCTCCGACTCCACGGTCCGCAAATTCGGCTTCGGCTTTGCGCCGGACAGCCGGACCAGGCTCAGAACGGCCCTCGAGCAATGGGGCGACGACAAGCTCGTCGAGGGCGGGCTACTGATCGAGCCGGAGGGCGAGAAGGAGCCCTATGATCGCTTCCGCGGCCGGCTGATGATCCCGATCCGCGACCAGCGCGGGCGGGCGATCGCGTTCGGGGGCCGCATCCTCGGTGAGGGCGAGCCCAAATATCTGAACTCGCCCGAGACACCTCTGTTCGACAAGGGCCGCACCTTGTTCAACCTCGATCGCGCCGGCCCCGCAAGCCGCGACTCTCGGCGGCTGATCGTCGTCGAAGGCTATATGGACGTCATCGCGCTCGACCAGGCCGGCATCCGCGAGGCGGTGGCGCCGCTCGGCACCGCGCTGACCGAAGGCCAGCTCGAGCGGCTGTGGCGGCTCGACCCGACGCCAATCCTCTGTTTCGACGGCGACAGCGCCGGCGAGAAGGCCGGGGTGCGCGCGGCGCTGCGCGCGCTGCCGCATATCGAGCCCGGCCGGTCGCTAAGCTTCGCGACGCTTCCGCCCGGCCAGGATCCCGACGATTTGCTCCGCGCGAAAGGCCGACCCGCACTCGAGACGGTGATCGAGGCCGCCGAGCCGCTGGTCGACCGCTTGTGGCGTCACGAGCGCGACTCGCTGCCGCTGACGACTCCCGAGCAGCGCGCGGGCCTTCGCCGGCGGCTGCTCGACCATGTCGCGACGATCGGCGACGGCGACGTGCGCGATCAGTATCGGGCAGAAATGCTGAGCCGCTTCGACACCCTCACACGCCCGCCCCGCCAGCAATGGACCCGCCAGTGGACGCGGGAGCAAGGAAGCGCCCGGCAAGGCACCGGCTGGGGCGCGCGCAACGGCGCCTTCGGCGGCAATCGTCCCCCGCTCCGCCAGGGCACCTCGGCGCGCGCCAAGGCGATCGGAACCGGCGGGCTGGGCAATCAGATGATCCGCTCGGTGCTGCTCGGGCTGATCCGTTATCCGGCGCTGATTCCGGCTCATGCCGAAGCGATCGCGGCGCTTCCTTTGCCCGACCGCGCCTCGGCGCAATTGCGCGATGCGATGCTCGATGCGGCGCTCACGCACGGCGAACTTGATCGGGACCGCCTAAATACCATATTGACCTCTGCAGGCGTGGTCTCTCTGATCGAGGAACTCCACCTGGAGCAAGGACTGGCTTTTTCCTTCACCCGACGTGATGCCGACCCGGAACGCGCATACCGCGATCTCGTTCTGGTCATAGACACGTTGGCGGCCCGGCCCGGAATCGATGCCGCCCTCGCGGCCGCGACCGCCCGGCTGAAGGACAAAGGCGAGGACGCCGCGTTCGTCGAGCAGCAGAGGCTGCGCGCGGCGCGGGACGAGGCGGACAAGCAGCTTGCGACGCTGATCGAAGGCGACGTGGAGTGACGAACCAAGATTTGGCGAACCAGGATTAGGCGTGCGAATGGCGAAAACGAATATGGCCGAGGCGAGCGACAAGCAGGAGGGTGGCGATGCTCCCCTCATCGACCTCAACGAAGCCTTCCTCAAAAAGCTGATCAGCCGTGCCAAGAAGCGCGGCTACATCACCTATGACGAACTCAACGATGCCCTCCCGCAGGATCAATTGTCCTCGGAGCAGATCGAGGACGTGATGTCTTCGCTGTCGGAAATGGGCGTCAACATCGTCGAGAATGAGGAAGCCGAGGAAGAGGGCGAAGAGCGCGAGGCCGACACCAGCGCCGACAGCGCCGCCGACGGCGACGAGGCCGGTGAGCTCGACGAAAACGGCCGCTTCATCGTCGAGAAAAAGAAAGAGACCATCGACCGCACCGATGATCCTGTGCGCATGTATTTGCGCGAGATGGGCGCGGTCGAATTGCTCTCCCGCGAGGGCGAGATCGCGATCGCCAAGCGCATCGAGGCCGGCCGCGACACGATGATCTGGGGCCTCTGCGAGAGCCCGATCACGTTCAACGCGATCATCGACTGGTCGACTGCGCTCAATGCGGGCGAGATGCAGCTGCGCGAGATCCTCGATCTCGACGCGATGCTCTCCAAGGGCCCGACGCCCGAGCAGGTCGAAGGCGACGAGGAAGCCGGCGGCGAGATCACCGAGAAGACCGCCGGCCCGTCCTACAAGGAAGAGGAAGACGTCGAGGAGGTCGAGGAGCCCACCGAAGACGAAGATGGCAACCCCATCGAGCGCCGCACGCCGCGTCCGGCCGAAGAGGACGACGAGGACAACACCTTGTCGCTCGCGGCAATGGAGGAATTGCTCAAGCCGCAAGCGCTCGAGAAATTCGCCAATATAACCGCGCTATTCAAGAAATTCTCCAAGCTCCAGGGCCAGCGCATGGACGCGATGAGCGCCGGCAACGCCTTCGCGGGCGGGGAGGAGAATAAATATCAGAAGCT
>JAQGLH010000017.1 GCA_028293005.1 Alphaproteobacteria bacterium | reverse complement strand
CGCCGCCTCCGCGCAGGCGAGGCAGCCTCAGCCGTAGCGATCCTGCCTGGTCTAAATCGCGGACGACGGTGCCTCCCGGGCCACGTTTGAAGGCCAAGCGAACTTCGCTGCAGTTGCGAACAACTCGCTCCGGCACTATCGCCCCAAGCGGTTCGCGACACTCCGCCGGCGGACGTATGTGCGGCCATTCGAGATTGTCCGCCAATTCCACAGCCGCGCCTCCGCTCTCCCTCCATAAGCGCACAGACCGGGATAGGATGCAAGGCTGTTCTGGAAGCCTCCATGCGGCGTTCGCGGTGCCGGCCAATCCGCCGTTCGGGCGCAGAAAAATCTGGCTGCCTTTTTTTGCTGCAACGCACAAAAAGAGAGCGGCTCGAGCCGCTCTTATGTTCGTCGGTCGGGCAGGCCCATGTCGTCTTTGCTAGACGCTTCCGGCCTTGGCGCCGCGCCGTGTCGCGGGCGGCGCTTTCTTTCCGGCGGTCTTGCGCGGACCGCTTTTCTTCGGCTTTGCGGCCGGGGCCGGCGATCCGATCAAAGGCGCGACGACGTCGCCGGAAAGGCTCATCATCGACACCTTGCGTGCGGCCTGCTCGTAAAAACCCGTCAGCAGCCACAGATTCTTGGTGAGCTGCTCGAGGATCTCGGCCGAGCCTGCCACCGAGACGACATTGGCGAGCAGGAAGTTGCGCCGGATCGCCGCATATTGATCGGTGACCTGGCGGCCGCGCTCGGTGACCCGGTAGGCGGTCTGGCGTACCGGGCCGCCGGTCTTTTCAATGAGGCCGGCCTTCTCCAGCTTGCGCAGCCCGTAAAGGATGTTCGCGGAATCGTCGCGGTTGAGGAACTTCCCGATATCCGCCGCGCTCTTGGGGCGCTCGTTCATCCGGATCACCTGCAGTACCGAGACGTCCTGGACCGGCAGTTGCTGCGCGCTCACATAATGGTGCACCTCCGACGACCAGCGGCTGAAGGCTTCCCAGATATGGTGGATGGCGAACTCGAACTCGGCGAACTTGTCCTCCGAATCCACCACTGCGAGGTGCGAGTGGTGCAGCAAGCTTCTCGCTGCTTCAGATGAATTCTCATCCACTTGGAATACCTTCATTCTCGGAATTGGCACTAAAGCCCGGAATTCATCCCGAGCGGGTCAGCCGATGTCGCAACAGGGCAGGAGCCACGCGACCAGCTGTCCGGAAGCCTATGGGCCGACACGCCCACAGGTCCGGAAACGTCGGCTCGGTTTATAGGAGCGCTCCCTTTGAGCGTAAAGCATTCGATCAGCCGGCGGCACTCGCTGCGTTCGGCTTGAGCTTGAGGTTCAAATGCGAGCCGTCGCAAAATGGTTTGGTCTTCGAATAGCGGCAACCGCACAGCACCTGGAGCCCGTCCTCGGCAACCGCGAATTGCTGCGGTTTGACGCGGCCGGCTTCGTTGTGCGAGCCGTCGCAGAACGGTTGGGTCGCCGATTTGCCGCACGCGCACCAATAATATTCGCCGGCCTTGAGGATCTTGAAATAGGGCTGCTTGCGCGTTCCGTCGGGGAAACGCTTCTCCACCCAGGCATGGCTCGCCGGGCTCGCCATGTTGAGCTTGAGCTCGAGCTCGGAAATCAGCCACTTGCCGTCGACGCGCCTGAACGCCGCATCATAGGTGCCGCCGATCCAATAGGCTTCGGGATCGCCGCTATATTCGTTGGGGATCGTCGCCGCTTCCCAGAGGTACCAGAAGGCCCTCGCGCTGTCGGGCGACAAGATCTCGATCTGCGGCGAGATCATGTTGTGCAGCGACCACCAGATCTTCTCGCCGGCAATGCCCTTGAGCGCCGCGACGACCATGTCGCCGCCCTCATAACGCCCGAAGCCGCCGCATTCCCACGTGGCGTCGTCGGTGAACAACGGCCGCAGCCTCACCGGATCGTTGCCGCGGTCGCAGGCGCGGGCATAGCTGACGATGAGATCGCCGATATCGGTCTTCGAGCGGAGCCAATGGACCTCGCCCTGAAGGCGGTTGATCGCCTCGAGCGCGGCACCGAGATCGCCTGGAGCGCCCGGCAAATCACCGGCTCCTTGTTGTTTTTCGGTCGATTGAGTCGCCATTAACATTCCCCCTTATTCGGCCGCGACCTTCATGCCCCGCAGTTCATCGGCATAGGCTTTGTAGCGTTTGATCAGCCATTCGTTGATCTGCCACAGAGTCTTCTCGTTCGGTGCCCAGCGCGTGCGCGGAGCGACTCTCGACTGCATGCCGATATGGGTCTGGGTGTTGGCGGCGGTGTCCTGATCGTTGTAGACTCCGACGCCCTCCACGGTGCCCTTCATCAGCAGGTCTGCGGTCGGCAGCGCCAGATTCTCGTAGGTCGTCAGCACGCCGACGCGCAAAGTGATCTTACCAGCACCCTGCGGCATGATCAGATAATAGAAGACGACGTCCGGCGTGCAGCCGAGGAAGAGGTTGGGCATCACGCCCGCGAACACCACCTGCTGCCGCTCCTGGATGGTCAAGGTCGGGAGCGGTGGAAACAGCGCCTTGTTGGCGAGATTGAAGCCGCCGTCGATGTGCGTGAAGCCGACGGCGCGGTAGATGGCGGCGTCGTCGGTGGGATCCCATTCGGTCCAGCGGACGAGGTCCGACGGCGCGAAATCGTGGATGCCGCTGTGCAGATAGCGCGTGTGATACGGCTCGAGCGCATTCTCCTGCATGAACTTCCAGTTCCAGGGATTGTCCGCCCAATCGACGGTCGGCCCGGCCGCCAGATCTTCCATCCGATAATTCGCCACCATCTTGGTGAGGCCCTTGAGCCGCGGTGCGAGCGGCGCGGCATCGCCGCTGAGGTTGACGAAGATGAAGCCGTTCCAGAGTTCGGAGCGGAACACCGGCAGGCAGGCGGTGCGCTGGAGCTCGGCGAACGGCAATGTGCCGTTCATCTCGGGCGCGCCGGTCAGCGTGCCTTCGAGATCGTAGGACCAGCCGTGGAACGGGCAGGTGAACGACATCGTGTTGCCTGCTTCCGCGCCGAGTACATGGCCGCGGTGGCGGCACACCGCCGACATCACGCGAATCTGGTCATCCTTGCCACGGACGACGAGCAGAGGCTCGCCGTTGATGTGCACCGACATGTAATCGCCGGGGTTGGGAATACGGTTGTGGTGGCCGAGCACCAGCCAGTCGCGGTCGAAGATCGCGCGGCGCTCGAACTCGAACCATTCGTCGGAGGTGTAGCAGTCCGCGGGGAGCGCGAGCGCCTTCTCGACTCCGCCCAGCGAGGCGTCGAGGCTGTCGAGGATCTCCCAGACGTTCGACGAGAAGGGAATGTCTGGCAAGCTCGCCTTGGTGTAATTGGCCATCGTGTGCGTCTCCCTGAGATCGGCTGGGCGGGAACGGCAGGCCGGGGATTTCTCCGGCCTATTCATCGAAATTGCATTGTAAATACCACCGTGATATATCTGGGAAACTGGGACGTCGCAAGCAGCTTTCTTTCCACTCCTCGGCTCTGCGGTTCGGCCGGACCGGGCAAATTTCCTCAACGGAGCAATGGATGCGATTTCTCTGCAAGACTCATGACATTCCGCTCGATGAAGTGCGTCGCATCAACGTTCCCCGCCGATCTCCGATTGCCGTCTATCGACTCGATGACGGGTTCTACGCCAGCGACGACCGCTGCTCGCACGGCGCCGCGCGCCTTTCCGACGGCGAGGTGGAAGACGGGCTGATCATATGCCCGCTGCATTACGGCTCGTTCGATATCAGGACGGGCGCGCCTGGCGCCTTGCCGTGCGCGATGCCGATGAAGACCTATCGGCTGATCGTCGAAGGTGACGACGTCTTCCTTGCCCCCGAAGCGACCGTCTGAAGCCTGTCCACGATCGCGCTGCCGACGACGACCGTCGAGTGCCCCCCGGGCAGATCCAGTTCGATCGATCTTCCTAGGGCCAGCTTGGCTGAGGAAGACTGAACGCTTCGTAGGTCCTGGAAGAAAGCCCCTCCGATAGGATCAGAGTCAATGGTGGCACGTTATCGCTGCGGCCGCGTCCCTCGACCGTTCGGGCGAGCTTGCCGAAGTCACTATTTTCTTGCCGGTTACCCGCCACGATTGCTCACGGCCGGGAGCCCCCGCCGCGCACCTCGATGTTCGAGCCATTAGGCGCCGACGTAAGCGTTCACTTTTTTAATGAAATTGCGGATCGCCAGCTCCTCGTCCTGGAGGTGGAGATGCTTTTTGG
>JAQGLH010000010.1 GCA_028293005.1 Alphaproteobacteria bacterium | reverse complement strand
ATCCGATCCGCACCACCGTCGCCGAGATGGGCCCGCTGCTGCTTGCCCAGCTGATGAACCTCAACGAGGTGCAGGAGGGCGTGCTCACGATCGCCTTCCTCGTCGCCGATCATGACGGGCTGCTGCTGATCGACCTCGACGATCTCCAGGCGATGCTTTCCGAATGCGCGCGCCGCGCCGACGAGCTGACGATCACTTACGGCAATGTCTCCAAGGCAAGCGTCGGGGCGATTCAGCGCGCCCTCCTCCAACTGCGTTCACAGGGCGCCGAGCATTTCTTCGGCGAGCCGGCGCTCGCGATCGGCGACTTCCTCGCGCTCGACGATCGCGGCCGCGGCATCGTCAACATCCTCGCCGCCGACAGATTGATGGCATCGCCCAAGCTCTACGCGGGCTTCCTGTTGTGGCTGCTCTCCGAACTGTTCGAGCAGCTCCCCGAGGTCGGCGATCTCGACAAGCCAAAGCTCGTCTTCTTCTTCGATGAGGCGCATCTCCTGTTCGACAACGCGCCGCCCGCCTTGCTCGACAAGATCGAGCAGGTCGTGCGTCTGATCCGCTCGAAGGGCGTCGGGATCTATTTCATCACTCAGAACCCGATCGACATTCCCGAGGCGATCGCCGCGCAGCTCGGCAACCGGGTCCAGCACGCGCTGCGCGCGTTCACGCCCAAGGACCAGAAGGGCATCAAGGCGGCGGCCGAGACGTTCCGCGCCAATTCCGGGGTCGATGTCGCCGCCGCGATCACCGAACTCAAGGTCGGCGAGGCTTTGGTGTCGCTGCTCCAGGCAGACGGATCGCCGAGTCCGGTCGAGCGCACGTTGATCAAGGTCCCCGGCTCGCGGGTCGGCCCGGTCACGCCGCAGGAACGAGCGGTGCTGATCGAGACCGACGCGATCGGCGCCAGATATGATGCTTCGATCGACCGCGAATCGGCCGAGGAGATCTTGCGCGGCAAGCTGGAGGCCGCGCAGGCCTCGGCGACCTTGGCCAAGGCCGCGGCCGATCAGGCCAGGACCGCCGCCGAGGCCGCCAAGGCCGCCGAAAAGCAGCGCGTTGCCGGACAGCGCGAGGCCGAGCGGGAGGCGGAGCGTCAGGCGCGCATCGCGCAGCGGCCCTCGGTGGCCGACAAGATGCTCCAGTCCGCCGCCCGTTCGGCGGCAAGCTCGATCGGCCGCCAGCTCGGCAACCAATTGCTGCGCGGCCTGCTCGGCGGCTTGTTGGGGAGGAAGTAGGGTAAGCGACCACGCTATCGGCCACCCCTCCCCGACATTCCCGCGGAAAGCGGACGATTGCGTAAGCTGGACACCGCCGAAAGCGCGTCCGGCCTGAGCTCGTCGAAGTCCTGCCTTGCGTTGTGGGAGAGAGGAACGTGGTTCGACAAGCTCACTGTGAGATTTTGGATAAGAGCAGCTGGATTCACGCCGTTGCGCGCATGACGGAAGGTCGGCGCCATTAACTCTCGAAGAGCACATCCTTTTCGTCTATGATCGAGCTGCGGCCCGCGGCTGCGGTCGTGGACCGGCATCTGCTCATTGCTTGGAGCAAGGAGAGTGAGGATGGCCGCGACCCGTATCGCCGACCTCGACCAGTCGGCCCCGAAAATCCCGGTCAGGAAGATCAGCAATCGCGACCTACGCGAGGTGCTCGTCGAAGGGCTTTCCGATTTTTCGGAAAAACGCGGCGACCTGCTGCTGATCGCGATGATCTATCCGATCGTCGGCATCGTCGCGGCGATCGTCTCGCTCGGCGGTTCGCTGCTGCCATTGTTCTTCCCGATCGCGGCAGGCATCGGCCTGCTCGGGCCGCTGGTTGCGATCGGATTCTACGAGCTGGCGCGGCGGCGCGAGGCCGGGCTCGAATCGGATTGGTCGCACTTCCTCGACGTTCGCAATCGCCCTGCCTGGGAATCGATCGGCGTCGTCTCGGGCCTTCTGCTTTCGATCTTCGCAGCCTGGCTGATCACCGCCGCCGTGCTCTACGCGCTACTGATCGGCGAGGCGCCGGTGTCGGTCGGCGATTTCCTGCAGCGCCTGTTCCTCACCTCGCAGGGCTGGGCCTTGATCGTGCTGGGCAATCTCGCCGGCGCCTTCTACGCCGTGCTCGTGCTCAAGCTCAGCGTGGTCTCGCTGCCGATGCTGGTCGATCGCAATGTCTCCGCGCGAGTAGCTGTCGACACCTCGGTTCGCGCGGTCCGCGCCAACATGGCGGTGATGATCCGCTGGGGCTTGATCGTCGCGACCCTGCTCGTGCTCGGGTCGATCCCGGCTTTCATCGGCCTGGCGTTCGTGTTGCCCTGGCTCGGCTATGCCACCTGGCATCTCTACACCCGGCTGGTCGACCGCGACGCGCTTCCCTAGCTTCGAGCCCGCACCGGCCCGTAATCAACGAAATCCGAAGCTCTCGCTCAGCTTGTCCAGCCGCGCGGAGATTTCCTCCCCGAGCGCCGGAAGCCGCCGCGCCTGCCGCGCGAGCTGGCCGATCTGCTCGTCGAGCAGCATCTGCTCGGACGACTTGAGCAACGGCTCGACCCCGCGCAGCATCGTGAAGCTCATTCCGGCGTTGACACCCGGCGCGTCCGGGCTAGCGGGCACGCGTGCCAAAGCATCGCTCGCCGCCGCGAGGACGTGCATCAGCTCGATTGCCGCGCCGAACAGCCGCTTTTGCTGATCGAGAGCGTCCGCGCCCGCGCGTCCGAAACATTGCACGAGCAGGCGCAGCAGCAGGCCGTAGGCGGCGCAGGCGAAGTCGAGCAAAGCTGCGGCCTCGCGCCCGTCGATGAAGATCTTGTCCCCCGGCTCGGGCGGGCGCCGCAGCACCGGATTGTCGGCGACGGGCCAGGCCGGAGCGAAGCGCGGATCCGCCGCGGCGAGCCGCTCATATTCGTCCTTGATCTCGACGAAGCGCCGATAGTGCGAGCCGTCGCGGTCGCTCGGCGAACCCTCGCCCTGCTCGACGATCATGCCGATCGCGCGAAGCGCGGTGTCGAGGCCGCTGATCGCATTGACGCCTTCGAGATCGGCGACATTGCGGCCGAGCTGCGCCGCCGCGCCGCCGATGAACAGCGCCTCCTCGCCGAGCCGTTCGGTGAGGTAAGTCAGATTGGTGCGGACCGCCTCGTAGAGATGGCCGATCGTGCGATAATCCTGGGCGCTCGGCATCAGCCCGTCATGCGCCTGCTCGCGCTCGTAATGCTCCTGCTCGAACGCCTCGTGGTCGGAGCCGGCGATACCGCGCGGCCGCTCGAGGAATATGAAATGATCGAGCGTGTCGGGCGAGAAGCCGGTCAGCCGAACGACCACGTGCGACGGGAAATAGCCCGGGGACACTGGAAAGTTGGGCCGCGCGAAATGCGGCGTGCCGCCGACCGCGACGGTCAGGTTCGCGACCATCAGCAGATGCCCCATCTCCTCGATGGCGACGCCGATGATCGTGCTGCGCCACCGCGCCGCCGCCTCCGCCTGCGCGGCGGTGAGCCCGTCCTGCTCAGCCGATTTGAGGCTGAACGCAGCGTAGAGATAGGAGCACATCAAGGTGTGCTCGATCTCGGAAGCTTCGGCGAGCAGGTGGAGAAGCTGCTCGCGCGAGCCGGTCACCACCTCGGGCTCCGCTGCGGATGCCATTTCGTTCATTCGGGATGTGACTTTTCGTGCTGGAGGGCGAGCGCCGGAAGAGGACGTTCGACCAACCCGCGCCGTGCCGGCATGTTCCTGCCGCGCGGGATCGCCGCAAAAACCCCTTTCTTTGCAGACAGGCCGGACCAAGCCGCGACTACGCCACTCCGCGGTCGTTGAGCTCGGGGTTGGTGCGCTGGTGCCAGTAAGGATAAGGCGGCGGCACGTCGCTGGCGGCGTCGAGGGTCGCGATCTGCGCGGGAGTCAGCGCCCAGCCGACCGCGCCAATATTCTCGAGCAATTGTTCCTCGGTGCGCGCGCCGATCACCAGGTTGGCGACGGTCGGCCGCTGCAGCAGCCAGTTGAGTGCAACCTGCGGGATCGTCTTGCCGGTCTCGGCGGCGAGCGCATCGAGCGCATCGACGATATCGTACAGCCGTTGCTCGTCGAACGCCGGTCCGGTTCCCGGCAGATCATGCTCGCGGCTCCCGGGCTGCGGTGGGCGGTCGCGGCGGATCCGGCCGGTCAGCCGCGCCCAGCCGAGCGGGCTCCAGACCACCGCGCCGACTCCCTGGTCGATCCCGAGCGGCATCAGCTCCCATTCGTAGTCGCGGTTGAGCAGGGAATAATAAGCCTGGTGCGCGACATGGCGCGGGTAGCCGTGGCGGTCGGACGCGGCGAGCGACTTCATCAGATGCCAGCCGGAGAAATTGGAGGCGCCGACGTAGCGCACCTTGCCGTCGCGGACGAGCTGGTCGAGCGTCGCCAGCGTCTCCTCGACCGGCGTGTTGTAATCCTGACCGTGGAGCTGGAGCAGGTCGATATGATCGCAGCCGAGGCGGGCAAGCGAGGCCTCGACCGCCTCGATCAGATGCTGGCGGGACGAACCGTAATCATTGGGCCCGCTCCCGGTCGGGAAGGTCACCTTGGTCGAAATCAGCAACCTGTCGCGCTTGCCCTTGATGGCATGGCCGAGGATCTCCTCGGCGAGTCCGCCCGAATAGATGTCGGCGCTGTCGAACATCGACAGGCCATGATCGAGGCAGACGTCGATCAGCCGCGCCGCGCCTTCGGCGTCGGTGGCGCCCCATTTGGCGAAGAAATCGCCGCGCCCGCCGAACGTGCCGGTACCGAGGCTAAGGACGGGGACGCGTAGTCCTGAAGCTCCGAGGCGGCGATATTCCATGACTGTCCTTTCTGGCGCGGCAAGTGTCAGCACCGATTCATTGGCCGGGCGGCGCGCGTTGGCAAGTGCGCAAGCAGGCGTGACCGTTGCCAATTAGAAACGAGTCGCCCACCCGCCAATCGATCGCCACCCACGATGCGAGCGGGCTGCTGTGCCGAAAGTGGGCAGCACCCCGATTCAACCCCGGAATTTCCCTAGGTGGCTAAATCAGTCTTGATTCAGAGGAGCGATGGCACCAGATAGCCCCCAAGCAGCATCCCCTTCCTGGGCGGCAACCAACCGAGATTGTTAAATGGCTATCCTGACTTGTCCGCCCGATTTCGCGGACCACGCACCCGTTAAGACCAACCGCCAGCTCGCCGAGAAATATGGCGTCGGCGAGAAGACGATCACGCGCTGGCGCAAGGAAACCGGCTGCACCGCGACGATTCGTCCGTTCGCGAGCGCCGCGCTCCCCAAGCAACATGTCCCGGCGATCAGCCCCGGCCTCGCGAGCGAGGCGGCGCAGTTCCTGCGCAAGACCCACCGTCCGGTTTACCACCGGATTATCGAGGGCAAGGAATTTCGCGGCCAATATGTCGTCGGCACGCAAGTGATGACCGAGGACGAAGTCGTCGCCCTCGCCGAGGAAA
>JAQGLH010000005.1 GCA_028293005.1 Alphaproteobacteria bacterium | reverse complement strand
TAAAGCTCGACGAGGCTCCGAAAGCTCTCTCCGCTGAGCCCCGCGGGTGAGCCGCCCATCATGTCGACCACGGTCGGAACCACGTCGAACGCGCTGCGCATGCCATGTGCGCCCGGCTTCACGCCCGCGCCGACGATGTGCGCAAAGCCCGACCCGCCGGTATGGCCTCCGGTCCGGCGGTAGGGGACCGGCCCGATCGTTCCCAGCCGCGGATGGACGACGCCCAGCGGTGCATCCTTCCAGACGATCACCAAATCCGCCTCCGACGGCGCGAGTGCGTGGCCCGGACGCGACGCACGCTCGATTTCGGCAACCACCGGCGCTCCGGTGAGTGCGTTGCGGCAGTCGCGCACCAATGCCTCGAGATGGTCGCAAGTCTCGTCATAGTCGTCGGGCGCGACGATCCCGCGGCTTTCGCGTCCCTGGAGATTGATGCGGATCCGGCCGTCATAATAAGAGGGCAATGCAAAGGCGCGCATGCGCGGCCAATAGCGCCGGTAGCGCGTCGCCGGCATCCAATCGATCGCAGCAGCGGGCGCGGCCCCGCCGCTCCCGGCAGAGCCGGCCGCATAGCCGCCAAGCGTGCGCAGCGCGTCGAGGCGGCGGCGGACCGGCCCTCTTCGCCGCAGCGCCAGCGGCAGCGCGCGATCCACTTCGGAGGCCCAGTCGCTCGTCACTGGAATGAGTGGAGCGCCGGAGGCGACGGTGTGCCACCCCGGCGTGTGCACGCAGGCGGTGCCGAACGCGTCGCGGTGAAGCAATTCGGACAGCAGCCACATGCTCATCGCATCCGAATCATTAGGGCCCATGCCGTGAAGATTGAACAGCACCAGCTTGGCGTCGGGGAAAAGCGCGTTGAGCTCGCCGATCATACGGTCGGCGGCCTCATAGACTCCCTCGACCGCCGCGCGCGCCGGCGCAGCGGACGGCAGGTCATGCAGCGGATGCGAAGGATCGACGCCATGCCAGCACGCCTCGATCGCCGAATGATATTCGCTAACCACCATCAATCCCAATTCCCAGTCGGGCAGGCGCTCGGTCAGCAGCCATTGCGCGATCGCGCCGCGCAGCTCGATCGCCTCGACGAGGCCCTCCGCCATCGCGGCAGTTTGCTCGGCCGACTGCCAGACCATGCCGTAGATCCAGGGCTTGGCCGGATATTCGCCGAAGCGCGCGACGATCTCGTCGAGCAAGCCATCCGGCCGCGACACCGCCGCCGTTCCCGGATCATGCGCGCCCCAGCTCACCAGCCCCTTCACGGCGGGAGCGCAGGCGAGGTTGAAATAAGGCGCATCGAAAACCACGGTGCGGCAGTCGAGCGTGTCGGTGAACGGCGCCAGCGGCACCATCCGCTGGCGCACCTCATAGCGCCGCGGGTCGAAATCGACCGCCGACCACAGCCCCGCATCTTCGGGCGAAAGGCCGCTGCTGACATGCTCCCAGGGAGTCCGGTGCGGCTAGCCGAACCGTGGTCGAGCAGCAGGCTTGCCGCTTCGCGGCGGATGCGGGCCAGGTTCGGCAGACGCCCGGCCGCGAGCAGACGATCGGCGATCGAAAGTTCGAAGCCGTCGAGGCCAATCATCAGCACGCGCGCCCGCGCCATCAGGGCTGTTCCTCCAAAAGACCCGGCGTCGCCGCCCCGCGGCGGCGTCGGTGGCTCAGCACGCCGCCATAAAGCGCGCGGGCGGCGAGGAAACGCAAGCTCGAACAGCGCAAGCCGCCGGCCCAGAGCGCGTTGCCGCACAGGCGATGCGCCGCGATGCGCAGCCGCAGCTCGGCATCGCTCATCCGCGCGAAGCCGGCCGCCCCCCGCGCTTCGTCCTTGTTATCGCCGGGGAAATGCTCATTGAGATAGGCTGCCGTCTCTCCCGCCTGGCGGAAATAGCGCAGCAGGAAGCCGCGGCGCTGCCGTTCGGGCTCGATGATGTGGCGAACCATGGCGCCGGCGACCCACCAGCCGATCGCGCCGCCCTTCAGCAGCCGGTAGATCAGGTCACATTCCTCGCCGGTGCGGCTGCGGCCTGGGGCGACGCCGAGGGCGACGTCATAGCGCAAGCGGCGCTGCTCGTCGGCCCGCACCGCGAAATTGGCGCCCCACGGGGTTTGATCGTGCAGCAGGATCGGGCGGTCGGCGCCCGGATCGCGCTCGACGAACATCGCGCTGAGCGGCCATTGATGGCGCCCCCGACGGCACCAGTCGGGGGTCGGCTCGACCAGCTCGGGGCGGATCGTCCCGCCGAACAGGGTTGCGTCGGGATGGCGCCGAAACGCTTCGAGATAGGCGGCGAGCCAATGAGGATCGAGCAGCACGTCGTCATCGGTCCAGCAGATGTAGCGGCCCCGCGCCTCGTCGCTCCCGCGATTGCGCGCGCGCGAAATACCGGGGACCGGCTCGGCGACACGCCGGATCGGCAGCACGCCGGCGAAACTCTCGACCACCGCCGCGGTTTGCCCGGGCGAGCCGTTGTCGACGATCAACATTTCCCAGTCGAGCCCGGCGGGCACCGAGAGAGCGGCCGCGCTTTGGAGCATGCGGCCAAGCTGGCGCGGGCGGTCGCGGGTGCAGACGACGACGCTGACCGCGACCAACGAATCAGCTCTCGGAAGCGGCTGGCCGAGTGCCGGCGACGCGGCCCCGACCGAGCAAGTGCAGGTAAAGCGGCTTCAGCCCGAGCGCGAGCGCAGCGCCGCGGATCGCGCGCTTGAGCCAGCGCGGCATCGCAAGCCCATGAAAGCGCAGATAGACGCCGTTGCGCCGAGCGCGCAGCCGCAGCTCCTGCCGCGATTCCTCGGCCGGCAGTCCGAGCAGCTCGTGGGCGCGGCGAAGCTTGGGTATGCCGTCGATGAACGGCTCGGGTTCGCCGCGCAACCGTGCCTCGAGGGCGGCGCGCACGCAGGTTGATGTCAGCGCAAGCCGCACCGGCAGCCTCGAGCTCATGCTGGAGGCGTGGATGCGGTAATGGACCAATATGTCGGGCAGGTTGGCGATCTCCGTCACTTCCGACATCCGCAGCCACAGATCATAATCTTCGACGCAGTTCAGCCCCACGCGATAGCCGCCCGCGCGGTCGAAGACGTCGCGGCGGTACATCACCGTCGAATGGACGAAGCCGCTGCCGTTGAGCTGGAACCGGCGCAAGTCGTCATCGGTCAGCGGACGGTGGCGCTCACCGATCTTGCGGCCGTGCCGGTCGACCAGCTCGACCGCGGAGCCGAGCAGGCCGAGCTCGGGCCGCTCAGCGAAGACCCGATATTGCCGCGCGAGCCGATCCGGCAGCGCGACGTCGTCCGCATCGAGCCGCGCGATCAGCGGCGCGCGCGCCTCGGCGATTCCCGCGTTGAGCGCTGCGGCGAGACCCGGCCGCGCCACGCTCAGCACGCGCAGACGCGGCTCGCGGCGCAGCCACTGGTTGAGGATGTCGGCGGTCTGGTCGGTGCTGCCATTGTCGACGACGATGATCTCGAAATCGTCGAAAGTCTGCGCGGCGAGACTTTCCAGCGCGTCGGAAAGATAGAGCGCCGCGTTGCGCGCCGGGATGACCACCGAAATCGCAGGCGGATCCGATCTCGCCACTTTACCGTCCCCTTCTGATCGGCCGGAGTCTAGCGCTTGGGGCCAAGCCTGTCTCCAATGCGGTGGCGTCGGCGCCCCGCCCCGCAAATATCCTCCAGCGCGGGTCAGAGCATGCCCGGAAAGGCGCCGCCGTCGAGCACGAAGTTCTGGCCGGTGATATAGGCGGCATGCTCGCTGGCGAGGAAGGCGCAGACCGCGCCCAATTCCGCCGGCTTGCCGAAGCGTCCGGTCGGGTTCGATTTCTCCATATAAGCGACCTGCTCGTCGAAACTGACGCCGCGGCTTTCCGCCAGCTTGCCGATATAGCCTTCGAGACGCTCGGTGCGAAAATGGCCAGGAAGGAGGTTGTTGATCGTGATCCCGCTGCCGGCAACCTCGCGCGCAAGGCCTCCGACGAAGCCGGTGAGGCCGCTGCGGGCGCCGTTCGACAGTCCGAGCAGAGGCATCGGCGCCTTGACCGCCGCCGAGGTAATGTTGATCACCCGCCCCCACCTCTTGCGCGTCATTGCGCCGATGACGTCACGGATCAGCATGATCGGCGTGATCATATTCTGGTGCAGCGCAGCTTCCCACTCCGCCTCTCCCCATTGCTCGAAGGTCCCGGCCGGCGGCCCCGCCGCATTGTTGACGAGGATGTCGGGTTCGGGGCAGGCCTCGAGCAGCCTCCTGCGCCCCTCGGCGTCGGTGACGTCGGCGACGACCGTCTTGACCGCCGTCCCCGTCTTGCGCTCGATCTCCTCCGCCGCGCGGGCGAGCGGCTCGGCCCGGCGCGCGTTGATCACGACCTGGACTCCCGCCGCCGCAAGCTGCTCCGCGCACGCCCGGCCGAGGCCCGCGCTCGAGGCGCAGACGATCGCCGTCCTGCCGCTGATGCCAAGATCAAAAGTCATCGACCGGTCCTTCCGGGGTTTTCCGGGGCGACGCAGCGCCCGCCGACAGGCGCCCGCCCTGGACCCTGCGCGTGGTTTTTTCCAGTCCCGCCACGTCGTTCGCGCGAAACCGGGGCCTTCGGAAAACTCCGTCCGCGGGAACCAGTCGAAGGCCGAACCGCCTCGATACCCTAGAGACCGCGGGATCGTCGCACGCGCTGGGGATGACTGCATAAGACGCGATGACGAGATATGCGCCTATTTCATCGTCGCGACATAAGCGTGCAGCGCGGCGACATCGGCATCGCTCATCACGCGCGGCGTGTATGGCGGCATCTCGTCGGACGGATGGCGAAGCTGCCGCGCGAACGCCTCGAGCGCGTAAGCCTTGCCGGCAATCCGGGGCCCGGCCATCCCGCCCTGGCCGACATAGCCGTGGCATTGGAAGCAGCCGGTCGCGACATAGAGGTGCGCGCCGGCGCTTTTGGCTGCTCCGCCGCTCGGCGCCTTGGGCGCGGCCGCGCTTCCGGCGGCGATCAGCCCGCCGAGCAGCGAAGCAATCAGCATCATCGGTTTCATCACGGCATCACCTCGGCTGGCTCACGACTTCGACAAGCGCCGGCTGGCCCTGCTTGACGATCGCGACGGCGCGTCGCAGCGCCGCCGGCAGCGCGCTCGGGTTTTCGATCGGACCAGCCGCCCACATTCCCATTGATTGCGCGAGCTTCGCGAAATCGACCGCAGGACCGTCGATCGCCGTCCCGATATGGGCGCGGTCGATCCCGCGCTGGCGGCGGTTGGCGATGCGTTGGATGTGCATCACTTCCTGGTGATAGGCGCGGTTGTTGTGGACCACCGTGAGCAACGGGATGCGGTGGTGCGCCGCGGTCCACAAGGCGCCCGGGGCGTAGAGCAGGTCGCCGTCGCCCTGGATGTTGACCACCACGCGCCCGCTGCCGCGATGCGCGAGCGCCGCGCCGGTCGCGGTGCCGATGTTCGAGCCGAGCCCGCCGGCGCCGAGCCCGCCGACATATTGGTGCGGACGGTTGATGTCCCACAGGCGCTGCGGCCAACCCGATTGGAAGAAAGTGTGCGAGGCGAGGACCCAATCCTCATTCTTGATCGCCTGCCAAATCTCGGACGAAAGGCGCGCGGTGCTGATCGGGCTTGCGTCCCAGCCGTAGCGCGCTTCCTGGCGGTCGCGCTCGCGAAGCGCCTGGAAGGTCTCCTTGAGCGCAGCGCCGCGCTCTGCCGCCGCCGCGCGCGACGCCGACGTCATGGCCCGTCTCGCTTCCTCGATCAGGCTCGGCAGCGTCGCTTCCGCATCGCCGTCGACCGCGAGGGTGGCGCCGACATAGCGCTGGAAAGTCTGGTAGTTGGCCTTCGTCGCATTGTCCTGGACGCCGATCGTGAAGACCTTGACGTCGGCCTTGGCGAGGCGGCTCGTGCGACGCTCGTTCTGATCCTGGAGCTTGTTGAGCGCTCCCCACAGGTCGACCGGCTCGAGCGCGAGGACGACGTCGGCCTGCGCGATCAGCGGGCGCATGCGCCGGCTGTGGTTGAGCGGGTGATCGGTCGGGAAATTGAAACGGTCGCCCGAATCGACGACCGGGATCTGCAGCAGCTCCGCAAGTTCGATCAGGCGCGCCATCGCCCCCTGCGTGCGCGCATAGCGGTGCGCGAGGATGACCGGCGCGGAGGCCTGGGCCAGCGCCTGCGCGATCTGCCGCACCGCTGCGAGGTCGCCTACCGGCTGCGATGCGGGCGAAAGCGGCGGGATCGAGAAATTCGCCGCGCGAAACGGCACTTCCTGGAGATCGGTGTCGACCGAGATCAAAACCGGCCCCATCGGCGCGGTGGTCGCGAGCTTAACGGCGCGGACGGTCGATTCGGCGAAATGCTGCATCGAGACCGGCTGGTCGTCCCACTTGGTGAAGTCGCGGACCAGCGCCGCGCCGTCCTGCACCGAATGCATCCATTCGATATAGGGCCGCCGCGTCGCCGCATCGAGCGAGGCGCCCATGAACATCAGCACCGGCACCTGGTCGGCAAAGGCGTGATAGATCGACATAGAGCCATGCTGCAGGCCGACCGTGGAGTGGAGCATGACCGCCATCGGCCTGCCGGTGACGCGGGCGTAGCCGGCCGCCATCGCCACCGACGTCTCCTCGTGAAGGCAGGTGAGCAGCTCGGGCGATTTGTTGCCGCCATAGTTGATCAGCGATTCGTGCAGGCCGCGGAAGGACGAGCCCGGATTGGCCGCGACATATTCGATCCCGAGCGACTTAATGACGTCGACCATCACGTCCGAATTGGCGCGCTCGACGGTGAGCTCATGCGCCTCCGCGGCAGGCGCGGCAAATTCGGCGCGGGCGGCGGCGGCGGCGTCCGCGGCCGACGGCGTCGCCTGCGGGTTGCTGGTCGCCTGCGCCGCTCCGGCCGCG
>JAQGLH010000412.1 GCA_028293005.1 Alphaproteobacteria bacterium | reverse complement strand
GACATCGTCCTCGGTCCAGTCCATCCTCGATCCGATGAGATAGAGCACCGAGGCACCGTCGACGTAGAAGGTGCCGCCCGGAGTCTCGATCTTCTCGTCGAACGGCTGCTCCTGGCAGACGTAGTCGACCGAATAAGCAAGGCCCGAGCAGCCGCGGCGCGGCGTCGACAGCTTGACGCCGATCGTGCCTTCGGGTGCCTTGGCCATCAGCTCCGCGATCCGCGCCTCGGCGGCCGCCGTCAGGCTGAGGGCTGCAGGACGCTCGCGTGTCTTGGTCGCCACTTTCGATCTTCCTTCCTTGGCCGAGCTTACCAGCGGCCGGTTAAAGCATTCCGAGTTCGAGCTTCGCCTCGTCAGACATCTTTTGCGGATCCCATGGCGGATCCCAGACGAGATCGACGGTTGCGTCGCCGATCCCGGGAACCGCGCCGACTCTCAGCTCGACCTCGCCGGGCATCGATTCGGCGACCGGGCAGTGCGGCGTCGTCAACGTCATCTTCACCGTGGCGTGGCCCTCGGGCGACACCTCGACGTTGTAGATCAGCCCGAGGTCGTAGATGTTGACGGGGATCTCGGGGTCGTAAATTTCCTTGAGCGCGGCGATCACGCCCTCGTAGAGATCACCGCCCGGCTCCGCAGGCGCGTCCTCGGCCGCCTGCTTCGCGAGGAAGCCCGTGAGATAGTCGCGCTTGCGCTCAAACCCGCTCTCCGCGCGCTCCATGGCTCCACTCTCCTCGGCCCCACCCTCAATGACCACGCGCGCCTTTGGCGGCTTGGCAGCCTCTTCGACCTCTTCGGTCTCGATCTTCCGTTCTTCGTTCATCCGAATATTCTCGCCACCCGTTGCATGCCGCGAACCAATGCCTCGACATCCTGCTTGCCATTGTAAACCCCGAAGCTCGCGCGCGCGGTCGCTTCGACCCCGAGATGCTCCATCAAAGGCTGCGCGCAATGATGGCCGGCGCGGATCGCCACCTGGCTCTCGTCCAATATGGTGCCGACATCGTGCGGATGCACCCCTTCGACCGCGAAGCTGACGATGCCGGCGCTGTCCTCGGGTCCGAACAGCCGGACGCTGTTGAGCGCGCGCAGCGCCGCGCGTGTCTCGGCGACCAGGGCCGCCTCATGCGCGTGGATAGCGTCGAGCCCGATCGCCTCGACATAGTCGATCGCCGCGTGCAGCCCGAGCGCACCGACGATGTGCGGCGTGCCCGCCTCGAACCGCGCCGGCGGCGGCGCGAAGGTCGTACCGGAGAAGGAGACGCGATCAATCATCGCGCCGCCACCCTGCACCGGCGGCATCAGCTCGAGATGCTCGGCCTTGCCCCACAACACGCCGAACCCGGTCGGGCCGTAGAGCTTGTGTGCCGAGAAGACGTAGAAGTCGCAGCCGAGCGCCTCGACGTCGACCGGCATCCGCGGCACCGCCTGGCAGCCGTCGACCAGCAGAGCCGCGCCGACCGCATGCGCAAGCGCTGCGGCGCGCTGCACGTCGAGCACCGAGCCAAGCACGTTCGAGACATGCGCGAGCGCGACCAATTTGTGCCGCGGCGTCAGCATCGCCGCCATTGAGTCGAGATCGATCCGCCCGTCCGCAGTCAGCGGGGCGACGTCGATAGCGACGTCGACGTCCCGCTGCAGCAGCTGCCAGGGGACGATGTTCGAATGATGCTCGAGCATCGACAGCATGATCCGATCGCCGGACTGGAGCTGGGTGCGGCCCCAGCTTTGCGCGACGAGGTTGATCCCCTCGGTCGCGCCGCGCACGAAGACGATCTCGTCGGCCGCGCGCGCGCCGATGAAGCGCGCCACCCGCTCGCGCGCCGCCTCGAACGCATAGGTCATCGACGCCGAGCGCTGATAGACGCCGCGATGAACGGTCGCATAATCCTGGGCATAGGCGCGGGTGATCGCGTCGATCACCGGCTGCGGCTTCTGCGCGGTGGCGGCGGTGTCGAGATAGGCCCAGCCGGCCGGGATAGCGGGGAAATCGGCGACCGTGTCGAGCGGCCGCGTGGAGACAAGGGTGCTCATGCCCTGCCCCGCAGCCAGGCCAGCGCATCCTCGCGGAAAGCATCGCGCACCAGCTCCTCGCCGATCCGCTCGACCGCATCGGCGACGAACGCCTGGGTGAGCAGCGCCTTGGCCTCCGGCAGCGGCAGTCCGCGGCTCGCGAGGTAGAAAAGCGCGTTGCGGTCGAGCTCGCCGACCGTCGCGCCATGCGCGCATTTGACGTCGTCGGCGAAGATCTCGAGCTCGGGCTTGGCGTTGATCGTCGCGGTGCGCGCGAGCAGCAGGCCCTTGAGCGATTGCTCGCCGTCGCTTTTCTGCGCGCCACGTGCGACCTCGACCCGCGCCGCGACCGAGCAGGCCGCCTGATCGTCAGCGACCGAACGCCAGAACTGGCGGCTGGTCGCGCCGATCGCGTCGTGGCGGATGACGAGATTGGCGTCGTGGCGCTGCTTGCCGTTGGCGAGCAACGCGCCGCCGGCTTCGGCGAACGCCTCGTTCCCTGCGAGCAGCAATTCGCCGTCGAGCCGCGTGTCCCGGCCGCCGGCGCTCAGCGTGATGACGGCGAGGCTCGCGCCCTCGCCCACTTCGGCGCGGTCGGCGATGCTGACGAAGCCGCTGCTGCCGAGCAGGCGCCGATTGAGCATCAAGCGCGCGCCCTTGCCGAGACGCGTCTGGGCGAGCCGGTTGGTCCAGCCGGTGCCGATGTAGGTTTCGACCACGGAGGCCTGCGAGTCCGCGTCGAGCAATATCTCGGCGGCGAGATGATCGGCGGCGCCGGTCGAGACA
>JAQGLH010000279.1 GCA_028293005.1 Alphaproteobacteria bacterium | reverse complement strand
GCCTTAAGCGAGATCGAGAGCGTGCTCGGCCGATTTCGGCCGCTGGCGCGTGATCGTCACCGTGGTTCCGAAATTGGTGATGCCGTAAAGCTTCTTGGCGAAGCCGCGCGGGAAGCGGATGCAGCCGTGCGAGGCGGGATAGCCTGGGAGGTGTCCCGCGTGCAGCGCGATGCCATAATTGGTCAGGCGCTGCATGAACGGCATCGGCGCATTGTCGTAGATGTTCGAATAGTGATCGACCTTCTTCTGCAGGATGCGGAAGGTGCCGACGGGTGTCTCATGCCCGCGTCGGCCGGTCGAGACCGGCGAGGTTCCGAACAGCTCGCCGCCGCGGAACACATAGGCCCTTTGCTGCGGCAGGCTGATCACCACCCGGACGCCGCCGCGTGCCCTCGATTCGCCGGCGAAGGTCTCGCCTTCGGGTGCCCGAATCTCACGTAGCTCGCTCCAATTGGGTATGCCCTCACCCTGATCGGCAGCCAAAACGCCGGCCTCGGCAATCAGCGGCGTCGCCTCCGCCAGAGCGCCCGCATCATCCGCGCAGCGCCCGGCCATGGTCACGCACTCAGGGCCCGCCGCGCCGATCGGCGCGGCATCGAGCATGAACGAATGCGGGGGTGTCGCACTGCCAAGCAGAAGCCCGGCAGCCGCCGAAAAAAGACACAGCCGAATCATTCTTCGCTCCAGATGCCAGGAAAGACGCAGCATCAAAGATGGTAAACGGCGGGTCAACCATGTTGGTTTCGGATCCGTCCGGGAACGAGCGGCAGCCCGCTCGAGTAGGCTTAGCGAGTGCGAGGGCCGCCCATTTCGGTCGCCTGATCAAATCGCCTTTGACCTCGCGACCGATCGGTTGCATGCGCCGGAGCCGAAAGTTTCCTGCTGGCGCGCCGAGCGATCGGGGCGGCGGCAGGCCGAGGGATTGCAAAGCACGAACGCGCACGTGTCACCTGACCAAGACAAAAAAGCCAAGATGGGTGCTCATCCCAGCGCTGAGTTCCTCGAAGCGGTCCTGACCCTTCCTGGCGGGTGCCCATCGCCCTGTTCGGACCGGAGCGTTGCCGGCGCGATGATGATCGGAGACCTTTGTGGCAGCCAGTGAAGCGAGCGAGGGCGTCCGTCCGCAAGGCAATAGCAGGCACGCGCTGGTGCTTGGCCTGATCGCGCTTGCCGGTCCGCTCGGCATCAACATGTACGTCCCGGCTTTTCCGGTGATCGCGACCGATCTTCATGTCGCCGCCGAGCGGGTTCAGCTCAGCCTGATGAGCTTCCTCGCGGCGCTCGCGATCGGCCAGAATTTCTACGGGCCGCTGTCGGACCGGTTCGGGCGCAAGCTCGCCCTATACCTTGGCGTCGGGTTGTTCGTGATTGCGTCGGTCGGGGTCAGCTTTTCGTCGAGTGTCGAGCATTTGATCGTCTGGCGCTTCCTCCAGGGCTTCGGGACCTGTGCGGCGATGGCGATCCCGCGCGCGATCGTGCGCGATCTTTACACGGGCCCCGCCGCGGCGCGGTTGCTGTCGCTAGTCATCCTGGTCGGCTCGGTCGGACCGCTGCTCGCCCCCCTCGGCGGCACCGGGCTGGTCATGCTGTTCGGCTGGCGATCGATCTTCTGGGTCCTGGCGGGGATCGGGGTGATCATGCTGCTGCTCACCATATTCATGGTTCCCGAGACGCTTCCGCCGTCGCAGCGCAACCGGGGGCTCGATGCGCTGCGCGGCTATCGTGCGCTGCTCACCAACAAGGAATTCGTCTGCATGGCGCTGATGGTCGGCTGCGGGCAGGCGACCTTCTTTGCCTATCACACCGCATCGCCGTTCGTCTTCATGTCGCTCTATGGGCTGCAGCCCTGGCAATATAGCCTGATCATCGCGCTGGGCGCGGCCGCGTTCACCGGCGCGGCGCAATTCTCGTCGCCCTTGATGCAGCGGATCCGGGCCGAGCGGCTGCTCAACTATTGCGTGATGGCGACGACGTTGATCACCATCTGCATCTTCATCCTCGGGCTCGCCGGACTCGATGGGCCGTGGGTCCTGCTCGTCGGCGTGCTGCTGATCTTCTGCGCGCTCGGCATCATGATGCCGGTCGGCACCGTCGTCGCGCTCCATCCGCACGGCGCATCGGCCGGCTCGGCATCGGCGCTGATCGGCACGGCGGGCTTCGCGGTCGGCGCGATTGCGAGCGGCATCGTCACGGCGTTCGCGAACGGCACCGAAATGCCAATGCTCGCGACGATGGTGGTCTGCGCCCTGCTCTCGTCCGCAGCCGCCGAGTTCGCGCTGCGCGCGCACAAGCAGGCGCCCTGACGGCAAGGGCCTGGAGCCTTCCGGGCTGGCTGGTCATTTCCGCGCGCCCCGCGATATAAGCTTCTTGTGCCTGCCGCAGAGCGGGCCGCAGCGACGGAGGGAAGGCGATGAACGTGCAGGCGTTGAACGTGCAGGCGTTGAAACCAGCCCGCAGCTGGGGGATCGGAAGCTCGGGTCTCACCCCGACGATGCTCAATCACGCCGCCTGGGTGACTCACGACG
>JAQGLH010000343.1 GCA_028293005.1 Alphaproteobacteria bacterium | reverse complement strand
GCGATCGACCGGCTCGATTCGATCCTCGAGCTCGCCGATGCGGTGATGGTCGCGCGCGGCGATCTCGGCGTCGAGCTGCCGCCCGAGGCGGTGCCGCCGCTGCAGAAAAGGATCGTCGAGACGGCGCGGCGGATGGGACGGCCGGTGGTGGTCGCGACGCAAATGCTCGAATCGATGATCACTGCGCCGACGCCGACCCGCGCCGAAGTCTCGGATGTCGCCACCGCCGTCTACGATGCCGCCGACGCGGTGATGCTGTCGGCGGAGACCGCGTCGGGGCAATGGCCGCTCGAGGCGGTCGAAATGATGAACCGCATCGCGACCAGGGTGGAGGCCGATCCGAGCCACGGCGCGCGCGTCCATTTCACCGCGACGGTTCCGGATCCGACCACCGCCGACGCGATCGCGCAGGCGGCGAACGCGATGATCGGCACGGTCGGCGCGGCGGCGATCGTCTGCTTCACCACCTCGGGATCGACCGCGCGCCGGGTCGCACGCGAGCGGCCGGCGGTGCCGATCCTGGTGCTCACACCGTCGCCCAAGACCGCGCGGCGGCTGGGGCTGCTATGGGGCGTGCACGCGGTGCGCACCCGCGACGTCTCGAGCTTCGAGGAAATGATCGCCAAGGCCAAGCGCATGGCGCTGCGCCACGGTGTCGCCAAGGGTGGCGACCGGATCATCATCATGGCCGGTGTCCCGTTCGGCACGCCGGGATCGACCAACGTCCTCCACATCGTCCGCCTCGTCGGCGACGAGCTCGACCGCCACGGAGCGGCGGGGACCGAAAGCTAGCGTCATGGTATCCTGCCGGGGGACTGCAAAACCCCGGCAGGCGGTCAGCCTATGCCAGGTCCTGAAACTGGACCTTTCCCTGATGCAGGAAGCACGCTTTCGAGAAAACGCTGTGCCCGATTGGATTCGGGAGGCGAATATGTTCGACACCCGGCATAGGGCCGGCTTCTGGAACAAAGTCGCGATCGATCTGCGAGATGAAGCCCAGAATAACCCCCGTCGTACGAGCGAACTCCTGAAGCAAGGCCATCTGTTCAGATAACGCAGGCTTGTTTCTCTGCTGATCGAGAATTTGCAGATAGTCTATGACGGCCACGGTCCCGCGCGGGGAGCCGGATAGATGCTCAACGATGAAATGCGCGCTGATGTCGTTCGATGTTACAATCTCCAGCCTGTCACCAGGAGAGTTGGCGCTATCGTCCAGCGACCGAATACGTGCTCTCGTCTCGAGCTCGGTATATTCCAACGTGAAGAAAACCGCCCTTCTGCCCGCGAGTGCCGCATCGAGCAGTATCCGCAATCCCAGCATCGTTTTGCCATGTCCGGGACGCGCGGCGAGCAAGAGCAAATCCCCGTCCGCGAGCCGCGAGAAGATCGCTCTTGACGGGTGTTCCAGCGTCAAGCGCGACGAAAGCAGGCTCCATCCTGCAAAGCCCTCCTCGCGCGCGATGCGATCAAGAGCATCATGCAATGGGAGTTTTTCATTCCGAGCCAGTAGTTTGGCTCGACGCTTCAATTGGTAAATAGGCGCCGATAGCTTCATCATGGAACCTCCATTCCGAGCTAAAAACGCAACCCCTCCTAATGCGAATGCTCGAACAGATGGTTCGATGACGTCCCTACCCCGTATGTATGATACTTCCCCGATCGGAGGGGGGAGGCGCGGGCCATGCCTGTGCTTTTGAAAATATCGAAAGGTCGTAGCCCCGGCAAGTGCGATGGCGCCCCTTCGTCGTCCGGCCGAATCTTCGTTCAAACATGGAGCAGGCCGCGCTTCCGTCCAATCGCCGCCTGCTCCAGCCGAGTTCCTACCCCCGCTCCATCAACCTCGGCACCAGATCGAGGATCTCGCGAGCGAGGAAGCCGATCTTGCCGACCTTGCGGGTCAGCAGCCGTCCCGCCTCGCCGTGCAGATAGACGCCCCACAAGGCGGCAGTCAGCGGATCGGCGCCGCGCGCGGCGAGGCCGCCGACGATCCCGGCCAGAGTATCGCCCGAGCCGGACGTCGCCAGGCCGACCCCGCCGCCGCGGAAGCGGAAGCTGCGTCCGTCGGGTGCGGCGATGAAGCTCCAATGACCCTTGATCACGGCCACCGCGCCGTAGCGCGACGCGGCCTCGCGCGCGGCGGCAAGCGGATCGGCGCTGACCTCGTCGCGCTCGCATTCCAGCAGCCGCGCCATCTCGCCGGCGTGCGGCAGCAGGATCGCCCCTGCGGGCGCGGCAGCGAGCCGTGCGGCGAGCGGCGGCAGCACGCCGAGCGCGGCGGCGTCGAGCACGAGCGGGTAGCTGCCGCCGCGTTCGATGACAGTGTCGATCAGCTCCGCGAGCGCGGGGCCATGCTTCATGCCCGGCCCGATGGTCAGCGAATCGACGTCCTCGCACTCCTCGAGCAGCCCCGCGATCTCGCCGGCGTCGATGCAGCCTTCCTCGCCTTCGGCAAAGGCGATCACCCGCGCCTCGGGAATCGCGATGCCGATCCCGAGCGCGATGCAATCCGCCGTCGCGATCCGCAGCTTGCCCGCCCCTGCCCTCAGCGCGCCGACGCCGGCGAGCAAGGCAGCGCCCGACAGTTCGCGGCTGCCGGCGATGAACAGCGCGACGCCGCGATCGTCCTTGTCGGCTTCCTCGGGAGGATCGGGGAGCGGGAAGCGGCGCAGCAGTTCGGAATCGAGAAGGCCGACATCGCGAAAAGGGGGATCGCGAAGAGTGGGATCGCGAAGAGTGGGCTCGCTCACCGCGCCGCTACCATCGCGTCGGGCTCGGACGTGATCGGTGTCGCCTCCTCGATCAGCGGCGCCGCGAAATTGTAGCGGACGAGCTTGGGCACGCAGAGCTTGGCATCGTCGGGCTCGAACTCATATTCGCACAAGCCGCAATTCACCACCTCGCCCTGCTTGTCGATCGCCAGCACCTGCGCCTCGTCCATGCCTTCGAGGATGTAGCGCAGGCACAGCACGACGACCTGATGGCAGACGATCAGCACGCGCCGGTCGGCATGGTGGAGGCTGATCGTGTCGAGCGCGCTGCGCAGGCGCAGGATCACGTCGGCCCAGCTCTCGCCGCCGGGCGGGCGGTGATAGAATTTGCCGAGCAGCGCGCGATGCTCGGCGAGTTCGGGAAATTTCTCGCGGATGCCGAGCGTGGTGAGGCGATCGAGCACGCCGAACTCGCGCTCGCGCAGGCGCTCGTCGACCAGCGGGGTCGTCGCCGCGTCCGCGATTCCACCCGCGTCGCGGATCAACGTCGCGGTCTGCCGTGCGCGCGCATAGGGCGATGCGAGGACGATCTCGGGCTTGTCCGCCTCTTCCATCGCGGCGAACCAGCGGCCCAGCGCCTCCGCCTGGCGCTCGCCGAGATCGCTCAGCGGCACGTCGACGTCGCGCACATCGATGTAGATCATGCTTTGACCGGCGGCATGGGCCGCGTCGCGCGCGACGTTGCCGGCGCTCTGCCCGTGACGAACGATCCATAATCTCTGGGGCCATCTTTGCCGCATCAATGCGGAAAAGCGCGACCGCCCGTAAAGTTCAGAGGCCGGGAAAGTTCAGAGATCGGGAAAGTTCAGAGCAGATGCTCGGCTTCGAGCCGTTTGCGAAGGTCCGCGGCGTCGACGAACAGGTGCGCCGCCATCCCCACCGCACGCGCGCCCTCGACGTTGATCGCGCGGTCGTCGATGAACAGCGCCTCGTCGGGGCGAAGTCCGAAGCGCTTGAGGGCAAGGAAGTAGATCGCCGGATCGGGCTTGAGCAATTTGACCTCGCCCGAGACGACGATGCCGCCGAAGCGGCTGAAGAAATCGCGCTCGCGCTGCGCGAACGGCGGCCAGAAATCGGCTGAAAAATTGGTGATCGCGTAGAGCGGAACGCCTTTCGCGTGAAGCTCGCCGACGATCGCATGGACGCCGGGAACCGGGCCGCTGATCGTCTCGCCGAACCGCTCGCTCCACGCCGAGATCAGCGCGGCATAAGCGGGAAATTTCTCGGTGAGCTCGGCGGCGGCTTCGGCATAAGGGCGGCCGGCATCGAGCGTCTCGTGCCAGCCGAACAGGTCGGTGTCCTCGATGAAGCGCATCCGCGCCTCGTCGTCGGCGATCTGCCTGACAAGGAAGGAGTCGGGATCCCAGCCGTAAAGGACGTTACCGACGTCGAAGATGGCGGCGTTCACCGCCAAAAGTTCAGCCCTGGCGCGCCTTGAAGCGGCGATTCGTCTTGTTGATGACGTACGTGCGCCCCCGGCGGCGGATCACGCGGCAGTCGCGGTGGCGCGACTTGAGGGACTTGAGCGAGTTGCGGATCTTCATGGCCGAAACGCCTGCCTGTTCTACTGTTTTGGTGCGAAAAAGAAGGCGCTCCCCTAGTGGGAGGCGCGCCTCAAGTCAATCGGCCAGGCGCGCCCCCCAGTCATCGGACGCCGCCATCGGGCCCCCGTCATCGAGCCCCGTCATCGAGCGCCATCATTTGGCGGGCTTCGGCGCCCTGGGCGCATGCGGCGCATAGAGATCGCCGAAATAGTCGCCCTGGTACCAGCGCGGCCGCTCGTCGGCGTCGGCGAGGTAACGGCTGATCAGATAGTTCAGCCGCGCATATTTGGCGCCCGCCTGCCAGTTGATCGGCTGGGAAAGATCGTCGCCGACGCTGTGATAGACGTTGCCGAGGTAATGGTGCCATTTGGCCTCGCCGCCGTTGGCGAAGCCGGTCGCGAGCATGATCGCCGGAACGCCTTGCTTGACGAACATATAGTGATCCGAGCGGAGGAAGATATTTTCCTCCGGCATCGGGTCGGGCGAAAGCGAGATCCCCATCGATCGCGCGGCCTTGTCGACCGCTTGCGCCACCGTCGAATGTTCGGCGCCGAACGCGATCACGTCGGTGAAATCATAGAGCAGAAGCGGCATGTCGAGATCGACCACTGCGGCGATGCTGGCGAGCGGCACGGTCGGATAATGGGCGAAATAATCGGCGCCCAGCAGCCCTTTTTCCTCGGCGGTGTTGGCGATGAACAGGATTGTGCGCCGCGGCCGCTCGCCCGCCTCGACGAACGCGCGCGCAGCCTCGATCATTGTCGCGACGCCCGCGGCATTGTCGAGCGCGCCGTTGAAGATCAGATCCTCCTTGTCCGCATTCGCGCTGCTCGCGGGGCGTGAAGCAGGCGTTGCCGCCGCGCGCTTGATGCCGAGATGGTCGAGGTGGCCCATCAGGATGACCACCTCGTGCTTGAGCTTGGGGTCGCTTCCGGGGAGCGCGGCGATCACCTCGGGGCTGGTGACGTCGGTCCACACGCTCGACCTCTGGATGCGCATCCGTGTCCGCAGCGGAAATCCGGCAGGACGACCGCCGCGCGCCGCCTCGGCTCGCAGCGCGGCATAGGTCTTGCCCGTTCCGGCGAACAGGGCTTCGGCGGCCGGGCCGTTGATCGTGGCGGTGGCGCGCAGCCCGGGCGCATCGTTGAGCGGCTGGCCGTTCTTTGCCAGCCAGGTGATGCGCGGGGTGCCCAGATAGCCCACGCGCACGGCCCATGGCGCGACTTTCTCCGATTCTTCGGTGGTCAGCAGGATCATCGCGATCGCGCCGCGCTTCGCCGCCATCACCGCCTTCTGATCGCTGAAATAGGCCGCCGTCTCGCTCGAGATGCCGCTCGGCGATCCGGCGAGCACGACGACGATCTTGCCGCGCACCTCCAGCCCGCGATAATCGTCGATGCCACTGTCCGGCGCGTCGATCCCGTAGCCCGCATAGACGAGCGGTGCGCTGAAATCCTGGACCTTGTCGAACGCGCTCGGTCCGATCAGGACGTCGGTGCCGTTCTCGAAGCTGCGGTCCCCGCCTGGTCCGGAGACGGTGATCACCGGCTTTTGCGCCGCAAGCAGGCTCGTGCGCAGCGGCACCCATTGGTACCAGCTGCCCTGCTCGCCGGCCGGCTCGAGGCCGAGGCTCTCGAATTGCGAGGCGACATAGGCGGCCGCGATGGCGTGGCCGCGCGAGCCGGTGTCGCGCCCTTCGAGCAGGTCGTCGGCGAGGAACATCACGTGCCCGCGGAAGCGCTCGGCGCTGAACTCCGCCGCAGCATTCGGGGCCGCACCGGCGTTGGTTGGCGCGGGGGCGGGCGCGGGTTTCGCAAGCGCGGGGCTCGCGCACAGCAAGGGGAGAGCAATGAGCAACGAGAGGAAACGGGTCATCGAGCTTGCTCCTCGCATCGGAGGATGTTGGTTACGGCGCCCGCGCCGAGGCGGCAAGGTTCATGCCCGCTCGGCGAGCTTGCGTTCCCAGGCCAGGGCATCGGCGACGATATCGTCGAGCCGATCGCGCTTGGGGCGCCACGGCAAGGTGGCGAGGATCTTGCTGTTGTCCGCGACCAGGCGATCGGGATCGCCCGGCCGGCGCGGCTCCAGCCGCCGCTCGATCGTCATGTTGGTCACCCGGTCGACGCTGTCGAGCACTTCGAGCACCGAAAAGCCGCGGCTGTAGCCGCAATTCATGACGTGGCTGCGGCTCGGATCCGCGATCAGTTTCTCGAGCGCGTCGACATGCGCGGCAGCAAGGTCGCTGACATGGATATAGTCGCGGATGCCGGTGCCGTCCGGCGTGTCATAATCGGTGCCGAACACCGAGACATGGCTGCGCTTGCCGGTCGCCGCTTCCACCGCGACCTTGATCAGGTGGGTGGCACCGGCGGTCGATTGGCCCGAACGGCCGTGCGGGTCCGCGCCGGCGACGTTGAAATAGCGCAGCGCGCAATAATTGAGCGGGTACGCGAAAGCGGTGTCGGCGAGCATCCGCTCGGTCATCAGCTTCGACCAGCCATAGGGATTGATCGGCTGGGTCGGCGCATCCTCGCGGATCGGCACCTGCTCGGGTATGCCGTAGGTCGCGGCAGTCGACGAGAAGATGAAATGGCGCACGCCGCCGTTCACCGCGCTCTCGATCAGCGATCGGCTCTTCACCGTGTTGTTCTCATAATATTTGAGCGGATTCTCGACCGATTCGGGCACGATGATCGATCCGGCGAAATGGACGATCGCCTTGATGTCGTGCTCGGCGATGAGCCTGCCGACGAGGGCCTGGTCGGCGATGTCGCCCGTCACCAGCACCGCCTCCTTGGGAACGGCCCATTCGAAGCCGGTGCTGAGATTGTCGATCACGACGACCGGCCAGCCGGCGTCGAGCAGGGCAAGCACGGCGTGGCTGCCGATATAGCCGGCGCCGCCGGTGACCAGAACCGCGGGTTTTGGCGCCGGGGATTTCGGGGCGGCGGGCGTCATCTCCTCCGGCTTCATTCAAATCCTCTCTCGCGCTTCCCCATGCAGCAAATTTGCGGCAGGATCGTTTCAGTAGTTATACGATAGCGGCACTTAGCGACGAGGCACTGGAATGAAAGCATTTTTTGCGGGCGGTTGCGCACTTCTCCTGGCCTCGCTCGCGGGCTGCACCACGACGGGCAAGCCGAGCGCCAGCGTCACGCGCTTCCATCTCGGCCAGCCGATCGCGCGCGGCCAGATCGCCGTCGAGGCGGCCGATCCCGGCACGACCGCCGGTCTCGAGTACCGCACCTATGCCGCCGCGGTCGAGCGCCAGCTCGCGCGTCTCGGCTGGTCCGTGGTCCAGAGCGTCGGCCAGTCCGAGCAGGTCGCGCTGATCGACGTGCGACGCGGCAGCCGCGAGATGCTCGACCAGCGCGGACCGGTCTCGGTGGGCGTTGGCGGATCCACCGGCGGCTGGGGCAGCGGCGTCGGCGTCGGCGTCGGCTTCAATCTCGGCGGCGGCGGCTCGCGCGAACGGATCGGAACGATGCTCTCCGTTCGGATCAAGCGCCGTTCGGACGGCACCGTTTTCTGGGAGGGCCGGGCGATGAGCGAGGCACGCGCGGACAGCCCCGAGGCCGATCCGGCGGCCACGGTCGAACGGCTTGCCGAGGCGATGTTTCGGGACTTCCCCGGAGAGTCGGGTCGAACTATCAGGGTTCGATGACCCTATCGATTTCGAGCGCCTTCGACGGCGGCAACATTCGCCTCGTCAGCATCGCAGACACCATCATCGACCTGGAAATCGTCAAGGACAATCAGTCCGATTTCTACCAATGGTTCTACTTCCGGCTATCCGGCGCCGCCGGCCGGCCGGTCGAGCTGCGGCTGACCAATTGCGGCGACGCTGCCTATCCGCTCGGCTGGCAGGATTACCGCGCCTGCATGTCCTACGACCGTGAGGATTGGCAGCGGGTCGACACCTCTTATGCCGACGGGGTGCTGACGATCCGCGTCACGCCCGCGCTGAACAGCGTCTGGTTCGCCTATTTCGCGCCCTACACGATGGAGCGGCATCACGATCTCGTCGCCGAGGTCGCCGCCCATCCCGCGGTCCGCCATCGCTCGCTGGGCCAGACCATCGACGGGCAGGAGCTCGACTACCTTCGGATCGGCGAGGGCCCGGTCCAGGTCTGGTTCTACGCGCGCCAGCATCCCGGCGAAACCATGGCCGAATATTGGATCGAAGGCGCGATCGAGAAGCTGCTCGACGATGCCGATCCGGTCTCGCGCCAGCTCGTCGAGAAGGCGAGCTTCCACATCATCCCCAACATGAACCCGGACGGGTCGCGGCGCGGGCATCTGCGCACCAACGCCGTCGGCGTGAATCTCAACCGCGAATGGCACGATCCCAAGCCCGAGCGCAGCCCCGAGGTCCGCTACGCCCGCGACGAGATGGACCGCACGGGCGTCGATTTCGCAATCGACGTCCACGGCGACGAGGCGATCCCCGCCAACTTCCTGGCCGGGTTCGAAGGCATACCGTCATGGACCGAGGAGCAGGGCGCGCTCTACCGGCGCTTCAGCGACGAGCTGGTGCGGCGCTCGCCGGACTTCCAGACCAGCAAGGGCTATGCGGTGGTGAAGCCGGGCAAGGCCAATCTCTCGATGTCCACCGCCCAGCTCGCCGAGCGCTTCGGCGCCGTTTCGATGACGCTCGAAATGCCGTTCAAGGACAATGACGATCTTCCCCATCCCGAGCAGGGCTGGTCGCCCGACCGCAGCCGGCTGCTCGCGCGCAGCTGCCTCGATGCGCTGCACTCGATCATCGAAGACCTGGAGAAACGCCGCTGATGCCCATTCTCGTTCTCATCCGTCACGGCCAGTCGGCGTGGAATCTGGAGAATCGCTTCACCGGATGGTGGGATGTCGACCTGACCGCGCAGGGCGAGGAGGAAGCGCGCCTCGCCGGCGAGCTGCTCGGCGCGCGCGGCTATGATTTCGATCTTTGCTTCACCAGCTTCCAGACTCGCGCGATCAAGACGCTCAACATCGCGCTCGAGGCAATGGGACGGCTGTGGCTGCCGGTCGAGAAGCATTGGCGGCTCAACGAGCGCCATTACGGCGGGCTGACCGGGCTCAACAAGGCCGAGATGATCGCCAAGGCCGGCGAGGAGCAGGTCCACATCTGGCGCCGCTCGTTCGACATTCCTCCCCCCGTGCTCGAGCCGGGCAGCCCGTTCGATCTCGGCAACGATCGGCGTTACGCCGACATCGAGGTGCCGCGCACCGAAAGCCTCAAGGACACGATCGCGCGAGTCCTGCCCTATTGGGAGCAAAGCATCGCGCCCGCGCTCAAGCGCGGCGAGCGGGTGCTGATCTCCGCGCACGGCAATTCGCTGCGCGCCCTAGTCAAGCATCTCTCGGGGATCAAGGACGAGGAGATCGCGAGCCTCGAAATCCCGACCGGCCAGCCGATCGTCTACGAGCTCGACGATGAGCTCAATGCGCTCGAGCGTTATTACCTGAAGGATCGGTAGGGGTAATTTTCGCCCTCAAACGTGGGAGGGACTCCGAAGCGATAGGATTGACCTGGCGGGCGCGTCTGCTTTCGACGCATGGCGGACATCTCGCCTCATGCAGCAGGCGCCAAAGCCGGATATTGCGGACTTGATCCTGCGGTTTCGAAAGTTACCGTTCCTGTCGACGTCGGATCCTTT
>JAQGLH010000303.1 GCA_028293005.1 Alphaproteobacteria bacterium | reverse complement strand
TGATTGCGGCGAGGGAGATCAGCTCGCTCGAGCTCACCAAAGCCTATCTCGACCGGATCAGGATGAGGAACCCGCTGGTGCGCGCCTGGTGCGCGGTCGATGAGGATCTCGCCTTGCGTGCGGCGGCGGAGGCCGACGCAAGCCCGCCGCGCTCGCCGCTCCATGGCGTGCCGTTCGGCGTCAAGGACGTCATCGACACCGCCGATCTGCCGACCGAATGCGGCACTCCGATCCATGCCGGCCGGCGGCCGGCGAAGGATGCGTCGTGCGTCGCCAAGATGCGCGCAGCTGGCGCGGTCCATCTCGGCAAGCTCGTCACCACCGAATATGCGATGTACTCGCCCAACGGGACGCGCCACCCGCACAATCTCGAGCGGACGCCCGGTGGCTCGTCGAGCGGGACCGCTGCCGCGGTCGCCGACCGCCAGGTGCCGCTCGCGTTCGGCAATCAAACCGCGGGGTCTCTGGTCCGTCCCGCTGCTTTCTGCGGCGTGTTCGGCTTGAAGCCGACGCACGGCATCGTTGAGACGGACGGCATCCTTCCGCTGCAGCCCTATTTCGACACCCTTGGCTATATGGCACGCTCGGTCGACGATCTGCAGGCGTTCTTCGGGATCGTCTCGGGGCTCGATGGTTCAGCGACCTGGAACGAGCCGCGCGCGCCACGGATCGGGCTGTTCCGAACCTATCAATGGGACCATGCGGAGCCGGAGACCCGCTTCGTGCTCGAGGAGGTCGCCGCAAGCCTCGCCGGCAACGGCTGCGATGTCAGCGAATTCAGCCTGCCCGAAGATTATGCCGGCCTCGTCGCGGTGCATCGGGCGGTGCTCTATCACGGCATCGCGCAGTCGCTCGCCGCCGATTATCAAAGCGCCGGCGACCGCATGAGCGAAATCCTGCAATCGATCATCGAGGAAGGGCGGGCGCTCGACGAGGAGACGTTCAACCAGCAGTTCGCGATCGCGGATCGGATGCGCAATGCCATCAACGACGATTTCGGCGACTTCGATGCGCTGATCTGCCCCAGCGCGCCAGGAGAGGCGCCGTTCGGCCTCGGAACCGGCAGCCCCGTCTTCCAGGTGACCTGGACCCTGCTTGGCGTGCCGTGCATCAACCTGCCGCTCGGCACCGGCCCGAACGGTATGCCGATCGGCGTCCAGCTGATCGGACGCCGTCATGACGACGTCCGCCTGCTGGCCTTGGCCAATTATCTGTTCGAACGCGCCGAGACGGTCGACATGACGGTGCCCGCGGCGGCGGCGGGATGAGCGGTGCGCCATCCGAGCCGTCGGGATCCGAGGCTCGCCAGAAGCTGTTCCTGATGAGCGCCGACGATATCGAGGAGGGCGGCGTCGCCCGCGTCGAGGTGGAAGGTGTTCCACCGCTCGCGGTCTATAATGTCGGCGGCGCCTTTTACGCGACCCAGGACCGCTGCTCGCACGGCAACGGCGACCTCTCCTATGGCGACCTTGAGGGCGAAGAGATCATCTGCCCCTATCATGGCGGAGCGTTCAATGTCGTCACTGGCGAGCCCACGCGGTCGCCCTGCGGCCAGCCGATCCGCACCTACGAGGTGATCGTCGAGGGACGAAACCTCTACGGCCTCGTCTGACCGAGCCGCAAGCATCAAGGAGCACGACGTGCACAGAGCCTTTCGCATCGGGCAGATCGTCCCGAGTTCGAACACGACGATGGAAACCGAGATCCCTGCGATGCTGCGCGCGCGGGAGGCGATTCGGCCCGAACGCTTCACCTTCCATTCGGCGCGGATGCGGATGAAGAAGGTCACCAAGGAAGAGCTGGCGCAGATGGACCAAGCTTCCGAGCGTTGCGCGCTCGAGCTCTCCGATGCGCGGATGGACGTGCTCGGCTACGCCTGCCTGGTCGCGATCATGAGCCAGGGGCACGGCTATCATCGCGTCTCGCAGGCGCGGCTCGAGCAGGCCACCAAGGCGAACGGAGCCCCCGCGCCGGTCGTTTCCAGCGCGGGCGCGCTGATCGACGGCCTGCGCCTGCTCGGCGTGACCCGCACCTCGGTCGTCACTCCATATATGAAGCCGCTGACCAAGCTGGTCGTCGACTATATCGAGAATGAGGCAATCGAGGTCGTCGACAGCGTCGCGCTCGAGATCGAGGACAATCTCGCGGTTGGCGCGCGTGATCCAATGGCCTTGGTCGATATCTCGCGCGACGTGGCGACGCTCGGCATCGACGCGCTCGTCCTTTCCGCCTGCGTCCAGATGCCGTCGCTGCAGGCGATCGAAGTGGTCGAGCAGCGTATCGGGCTGCCGGTGATCTCGGCCGCGACCTGCACCGCCTATTTCATGCTCACGGCGCTCGGGCTCGAGCCGGTGGTGCCCAATGCGGGCCACCTGTTGTCCGGCCGAGTTATCCAGCGCGCGACCGCTGTCGACGCGGCTGGCGTCGAGCCGCAATCAGTCTAAGCCAACCGGAAAGGATCGATATGGACGCGCCTATGAAGACCGTGATGGACTTCTTCAATCAATGGGGGCCGACCAAGGCCGATCTGCATCAATCGATGCGCGATTATCTTGGCAGCGACGGCATCTGGGAAAATGTCGGCCTCGCCGTCACCCGCGGCTCCGACGAGGCGATCGGCTTCATCAACGGCTTCGACGCGCAAATGCCGTTCGAATATATCAGTGTCGAGATGCTGCACGGCGCGGTGACCGGCAACAGCGTCCTGACCGAACGGATCGATCACCTTCACGCGGCCGACGGCACGATCCTGCTGTCGATCCGGATGATGGGGGTGCTCGAGGTCGAAGGAAACCGAATCGCGCGCTGGCGCGATTATTACGACACCGCTTCGCTCAGCTGATCCCGGCAATGGCGGCCGGCAGGTTCTTCTATGTCGCGACGCTCGGCGCGTTGTCGGCACTGACGGCGATTGCGATCGACATCTCGCTGCCCGGCCAGCCGCAGATCGCCAGCGCGCTCGGCGCACATCCGGAAGCCGGCGCCGTCCTGGTGAGCGGCTATTTCTTCGGCTTCGCGATCGGGCAGCTGATCTGGGGGCCGCTGAGCGACCGTTTCGGGCGGCTCGCTCCGCTTTACGTGGGGATGAGCGGCTTTCTCGCGGCGAGCCTCGTCTGCGCGCTCGCCACCTCGTTCGAGCTGTTGACATGGGCCCGTGTCGTCCAGGGCGCGTTCGGAGGCGCGGGGCCCGTCATCGCCCGCGCGCTTGCCCGCGATGAAGGGGGAGGGGCAAGGACGACCGCGCTGCTGTCGACGATGTCGATCGCGGTGGGTGCCGGGCCGTTGCTCGCGCCGCCGCTTGGATCGGCGCTGATCGCAGTCTTCGGCTGGCGATCGCCCTTCTGGTTTTTGGTGGCGTTCAGCCTGTTGCTATTGCTCGGCATGGCGCTGTTCCTGTCCACAGCGGGCCGCGCGGAGGGCGAGGCGAGGCCGCGCGCGAGCCTCCGCGCGGCGCTCCCTTTGCTGCTGCGAAGCGAGGTGCTGGTCCCGACGATCATCGCCTCCGCCATCTATTTCGGCTACGGTGCTTTCCTCGCGATCAGCGCAGCGGCGATATTCGACCGCTACCATCTCGGCGCTACGCCGTTCGGCCTGTTGTTCTCGATTGCCGCCGCCGCCTTCGTGCTCGGATCGATGGCGGCGCGCCAGCTCACCCGCCTCAGCCGCGATTTCATGATTTCGGCAGGGTGCGTGATCGCCGCCGCCGCCGGCGTGGGTTTGATCGCCCAGCCGCCGGCGGGCGCGCCGCTGGCGGTTTTCTGGGCTCTAGTCACCACTTATGTGCTCGCATTCGGGATCATCGCCCCGCTGACCACCGCCAAAGCGCTCGAGCCCGCTGGCGAGGCGGCCGGCGCGATCTCCTCGCTGATCGGAACGATCACCATGCTCGCCGGCGCGTTCGGGTCGGACCTGGCCGGCAGGAAGCTTTTCGCCGACCCGACCGAAGCGCTCAGCATGCTGATGGCGCTCTCCGCTTTGTCGTGCCTCGCGGTCCAGCTGATCGCGATCCTCGTCGCTGCTGCCCATCGAAGGTCCGCACCGGCCTAAGCGCTGCAGGCGAGGGGCGGGAGCCGCCTGTCGGCAAATTCCGAGCCGCGTGCCGGAGCCTCGCACCCATGCGATCGTACGTGCAAACAGGATGAACGACCGCGATGCTGCTGCGTTGAGGAGGAAATTCTCTTCGAAGGAGGTCTTCATGGCGGTGAAGCTCAAGCCCGTCTCGCAGCAGACGATCGTGATCACCGGCGCCTCGAGCGGCATCGGCCTGGCGACCGCGAAGGCCGCCGCCGCCGCAGGCGCCAAGGTCGTGCTGAGCGCACGCAGCGAGGATGCGCTTGCCGAAGCGGTCGATCAGATCAATCGCGACGGGGGCCAGGCGATCCATGTCGCGGCGGACGTGACCAGCCGCGACGAGCTCGAGGCGGTTGCTGCGACGGCGATCGCCCGGTTCGGCGGCTTCGACACCTGGGTCAACAATGCCGGCGTCGGCATCTGGGGGTCGATCGACGAGGTCAGCGAAGCCGACATGCGCCAGCTGTTCGAGACCAATTTCTGGGGCGTGGTCTATGGTTCGCAGGTGGCGCTGCTGCATCTAAGGGAGAAAGGAGGCGCGCTGATCAACATGGGCAGCGTCACGTCGGATCGCGCCTTTCCAATCCAAGGCATCTATTCGGCGAGCAAGCATGCGGTGAAGGGCTTCACCGATGCGCTGCGAATGGAGCTGGAAGCGGACCAGGCGCCGGTCTCGGTCACCTTGATCAAGCCGGCATCGATCGGCACTCCGATGCCGCAGCATGTGAAGAATTATCGTGCCGAGGAAGCCAAATTCCCGCCTCCGGTCTACGCACCCGAAGAGGTGGCGGCGACGATCCTCCGCGCGGCCTCGCATCCGACGCGCGACGCCTTCATCGGCGGCGGCGCCTACCTGCTGAGCAGCCTCGCCAATCGCGCGCCGAGCCTGCTCGACTGGGTCAGCGGGAAAGTCCTGGTCCCGGCGCAATTCGGCCCGAAGCCGGCAACGCCGGGGGACAACCTCTATCACGGCAAATCCGAGGCGCAGGTCCACGGCGATCACCAGGGCAGCATCGTTCGGCCGAGCGCCTACACCCGGGCTGCGCGCCACCCGACCGCGACGCTTGCTGCCGCCGGGATTGCCGCGGCCGGGCTCGGCTTGCTGCTGTGGGGCCGTCGCGACGCCGCCAATGCTCCCCGCCCAGCGCATAAAGCGCGGGGCCGTGCTGCCGAGACGACGAGCTCGCTTATCCCGCACCCTTGGCGGCGGCGCCCAGCGGGAAATAATTGCCGAGCCGGTCGATCGTGTCGCGCGCGCTACGATGATGCACAAAGATACCGCCGGCCTCTTCCCACAAGTGGCGGTGCTTGAGCGTGTCGTCGACGAGCACGTCTCCCGCCCGACAATGGTTGCGCTTGTCGACCGCCATGCAGGTGATGATCCGCGTTCCGGGGAAATGCTGCGCAGCCCAGCGCCGTTTCTGGTCGGCGGCCCAATTGCCGCGCGGAAGCCCGGTGAGGATGATCGGATCGAGGTGGCGGACCGCCTCGAACAGTTCGACCGCGTCCGGCATCATCGGCAATGCACCGTAGAAATCGTCGGCATGGGCGAGCTGCTGCCAGAATTTGCCTGCTCCATGCCGCGCCTGATACGCCTTGGGCGGCATGCCGAGGATCGTCGCCGATCCGCGTTCGAAATCGGCGAGCACGCCATCGCAATCGAGGTAAAGCTGTCGCTCGGTCACGGGAAATGCGCGGGCTCGAGCCTGATCGGGATCGGGTCGAGCGGATGCCAGCCAAGCCTGGCGATCACGTCGTTGCTCTCGCGCGCGTTGCGGCCGCGGCCGAGCGACCAGGTGATGTGTTAGGTGCTGCCGTCGGGTAGGCCGGTGGTGCCGTCGATGCGCACCACCATCGCCTCGACTCCCGCATCGTCGTCGATCCGGCCGACGATCTCGCCCTCGGTTTCGCGCGGAAGCTCGGAATCGCGCGCGACCCGCGGCCGTAACGTGACATGATCGGCGACCGTTTGCGGGAATCGCGGCGGAAAGCGCTCGAGCAATTCGCTGCGCTGTGCGCGGTCGAGCTTCCAGCCGATGACCATGTCACCGCTTTTTGCTTTGTCATGCGCAAGCTTTGCCGGAACTGCCATGTGGAGTTGAACCGGTGTCGGCGGGTGCGGTTCCTGAGGATCGATGATCGCCGATCAGGCGTTTTTGGCCAGGAAGGAAGTGATGATGGACGAAAATCGCAGTCGTAGCGCGGACAGGGACGAAAGGCCTCGGAAGGGCGAGCAGCTGGTCGACGATAAAGAGCGCAATCGCCGGAAGCTCGACGAGGTGCCCGAACCCGGCACCGATCCGCTTCACGAAGGGCCGTAGGCGCAGTCACGTGTTTTCGACGGTTTCCTGAAAGACGCCCCTCCACCGCTTGGCGGGCTAAATCATCTCCCGGAAAGCCGGGAGGAAAGATTCCTGCCTTTGCAGGTGAGGGGAGCCAGCCGCAGGATGGCGGGCGGGCCTCCTTTCCAGCGGCGCGGCGAGAGGGCCACTTGAAGCATCCGCCGCTGAAATGACGGCTTATTAAACCTTCCGTCTTAATCTGCGGCCATGACCCAGCGGATCCATCTGGTCGCGGCCGCGCGGCCGAATTTCATGAAGGTCGCGCCGCTCTGGCACGCGCTCGCCGCCGCGGGCGACTTCGCGCCGGTGCTGATCCACACCGGGCAGCATTACGACGTCAACATGTCGGATGCGTTTTTCGCCGACCTTGCCCTTCCCGAACCGGATCATCATCTCGGCGTCGGATCGGGAAGCCATGCGCAGCAGACCGGTGGTGTCATGATCGCCTATGAAAAGGTGGCGCTCGACGACCGGCCCGATTGGCTGGTGGTCGTCGGCGACGTCAATTCGACCGCCGCCTGCGCAATGGTCGCGGCCAAGCTGCGCTTTCCGATCGTGCATCTCGAGGCGGGCCTTCGCAGCCGCGACCGTGACATGCCCGAGGAGATCAACCGCCTCGTCACCGATGTGATCGCGGACGTCCTGTGGACGCCGTCGCCCGATGCCGATGCCAATCTTTTCGCCGAAGGCGTGGCGCCCGAGCGGATCAGCCGGGTTGGCAACATCATGCTCGACAGCTTCGAGCTGGTCCGCCCTGCGATCGAGGCGGCCGACGCTGCCCGCAGGCATGGCCTTGGCGGCAGCAGCTATGGCGTCGTCACATTGCATCGCCCTTCCAACGTCGACGATCCGGCGACGCTCAGCGCTTTGGTCGATGCGCTGATTGCCGTGCAGCGCCGGCTGCCGCTCGTCTTTCCGGTGCACCCGCGCACCGCGCAATGCCTCGCCGTCGGCGGGCTCGACCGCCGTCTCGAAGAAGCCGGCGTCAAGCTGATCGAGCCGATGCCCTATGTCGGCTTCATGAGCCTGGTGCTCGGCGCCGGAGCGGTGATCACCGACAGCGGCGGCGTGCAGGAAGAAACGACCTACCTCGGCATTCCCTGCCTGACCCTGCGCGCCAACACCGAGCGGCCGATCACGGTCAGCGAGGGCACCAACCGTCTCGTCACTCCGCAGTCGCTGCTCGGCGCACTCTGCGAAGCCCTCGAGGCGCCGCGGCGGATGCTGCGGCGGCCGCAATTCTGGGACGGGTGCACCGCCAGGCGTTGCCTCGATGATCTTCGCCGCCGCTCGGCCGCGCCGGCGGACACGCTCATACGCCGGGCATCCTGATTCCCCGGGCTAGCCAAGGCTTGCCCGAAGTGCCAGTTGCAGCCTCTGCGTTGGCACGAAAAAGGGAAGAGGATGAAGCTGGGATCGCTCAAAGGCGGCCGTGACGGCCGGTTGGTCGTCGTCAGTCGCGATCTCGCCTGGTGCGCGGACGCCACGCACATCGCGCCGACGCTGCAGGCCGCGCTCGACGATTGGGAGCGGGTAGCGCCGCAGCTGGAGCTGCTCGCCACCGATCTCGCCCACGAGGCGATCCCAATGATGCGCTTCCACGAGCGATCCGCCGCAGCGCCGCTGCCGCGTGCCTTTCAATGGGCCGATGGCTCGGCCTATGTGAATCACGTCCAGCTCGTGCGTCAGGCGCGCGGCGCCGAAATGCCCGAAAGCTTCTGGACCGATCCATTGATGTACCAAGGCGCGTCCGACCAGATGATGGGCGCGCGCGATCCGATTCCGCTCGCCGATGAAGCCTGGGGCTGCGATCTCGAGGCCGAGATCGTGGTCGTGACCGACGACGTGCCGCAAGGCGTGACGCCCACGCAAGCGCTCGCTGCCGTCCGCCTGATCGGCCTGGTCAACGATGTCTCGCTGCGCAACCTCATCCCGGCCGAGCTCGCGAAAGGCTTCGGCTTCGTCCAGTCGAAGCCGGCGTCGGCTTTGTCGCCGGTGTTTGTCACGCCAGACGAACTCGGCGATCGCTGGCGCCGCGGCAAGCTCCACGGCACGCTCAAGGTCGATCTCAACGGCGATCCGCTGGGCCGCGCCGACGCCGGCGAGGACATGACGTTCGATTTCGGCATCCTCGTCGCGCACGTCGCGAAGACGCGGGCGCTCGGGGCCGGCTCGATCATCGGCTCGGGCACCGTTTCGAACCGCGACTCGGACGGCGGGCCCGGCAAGCCGGTTGCGCGCGGCGGGAACGGCTACTCTTGCCTCGCCGAAGTGCGCACG
>JAQGLH010000413.1 GCA_028293005.1 Alphaproteobacteria bacterium | reverse complement strand
GGTCACCTATGTCATCAACCGCAACATCAACTACACGAACATCTGCAGCTTCAGCTGCAGCTTCTGCGCTTTTTCGAAGACCTCGGCGAAGGCCGGACTTCGCGACTCGCCTTATGTGCTGCCGATGGAGGAGATCGCGAGCCGGGTGAACGAGGCCTGGAACAAGGGCGCGACCGAAGTCTGCATGCAGGGCGGCATCCATCCCGATTATACCGGCGACACGTATCGCGAGATCGTGCGGGTGGTGAAGCGCGCGCAGCCGGCGATGCACGTCCACGCTTTCTCGCCGCTGGAAATCTCGCAGGGCGCGAAGACGCTCGGGATGGCATCGAGCCGCTATCTCGAGATGCTGCGCGACGAAGGCCTCGGATCTTTGCCCGGAACCGCTGCCGAGATCCTGCACGACGACGTGCGCGCGCGCATTTGCCCGGACAAATTGTCGACGGGAGAATGGCTCGATATCGTCCGAGCGGCGCACAAGGCAGGCTTGCGGACCACGGCAACGATCATGTTCGGCCATCTCGAGACGCCGCTCCATCAGGCGCTTCACCTCGCGGCGATACGGCAGCTTCAGCTGGAGACAGGCGGCTTCACCGAATTCGTGCCGCTGCCGTTCGTCCACATGCAAGCTCCGATCTACGTGCGTGGACAAGCACGCAAGGGTCCGACATGGCGCGAGACGGTGCTGATGCATGCGGTGGCGCGCATCGCGCTTCATCGGGTGATCGATTCGATCCAGGTGTCGTGGGTGAAGCTCGGGCTCGACGGCGCCGCAGCGTGCCTCGACGCCGGCGTGAACGATCTCGGCGGCGTCTTGATGAATGAATCGATCAGCCGTGCGGCCGGGGCCTCGCACGGGCAGGAAGTCACCGCGGCCGACTTCGGCCGGATTGCCGCTGCGGCCGGAAAGCAGCTGCGGCGCCGAACGACACTTTACGATCTGGTCTGATCGTCGTTCGTCACCGTACAGCGTGCGCCCGGTCGGTTGAGTCGGCCTCGAGCGGCGTAGGCGGGGGGGGCTTCGACCCGATCCTAGGCGAAAATGATCTGCGGCTTCTCGCTGATGTGCCTTTCCATCAGCGCGGCAGCGCGCCTGCTATCGCGGGCAACGATGGCCTTCGCGATTTCGGTGCGTTCGGAGATCAGCGTTTTCGCGGCCGACGGCGCAAGCGTGGGCATCCCTTGCCACAGATAGAAATTCGACAGGCGGCGCAGGCCAGCAATCTTACTCTCGAGCAATGGCGTGCGCGCCATCTTCCACAGCATATCGTGGAACTTGTCGACGTAGGCGATATAAGCGCGGCGATTCGCGATAGCAGCCATGTTGGAGAGCTTTTGCGGTGGATCAAGCTTCAGCAGCAATTTCCCCTCGTTCGGCTCGTGGCGCTTTGCGGCCATGGCAGCAACCGTGCTTTCGATCTTGCCGAGCACAGTGAAGAAATCGACGATGTCGGGCAGTGACGGGTGCACGACTCGGCAGCCGACCTGTGGAAGCACTTCGACGTAGCCGGAGGCGCGCAGATGCGAGATCGCGACGCTGACAGGTTGGCGGCTGACCTTGAACTCGTCGGCAAGCATGTTGAAGGACAGCATCTCGCCCGGCTGATAAGCGCCGAGCATCAGACGCTGCTCCATGATCGTGGCGATCTGGCCCGCCTTGCCGGTGGGATCGCCGATCTTGTTCCGGCTTCCGCCGATTTCCGCGATCGCGGCCTCGTCCTCGTTCAACGTCCGGCTGAGTCCCACCTTCATTGTTCCTCGTTGCAAAAGGTCTCGGCGACCACGGACCATCTCCGGGCGCGCGTCCGCGACGCAAGCCCGTGGCCAAGCCCAGCGCCTGGCCGCGACTCGAAGGCTGCGACGAGGCACGCCATCATGGCGTCTCTGGCAACGCAAAGGCGCGCACATATTTTGCCGACGCTTCGCGTGTCCATACCGCGGCCGAACCTGCGTCGCTGCGCAGGATGTTCAACATGAAGTCCAGGTCAGCCGTGGTATCGAGATCGAGACCAAGGCCGGGCCTGCAAACGATTCCGCATTCGCTTCCAAGGCTGGCGCGATGACGCTCGAAACTTCCGGTGCCGAAAGCATATTCGAACGGTCGATCATCCGCCAGAGCGAGCGCATTCGTCCCGGTGAAGTGGCGGTCCGGTGCGATCGCAGATCCTTGCCGTTCCGCACCGTCGAGCATCGCGTCCACGTCGGCTGCGCAAAGGCCCGGCAAGTCGCCATGGACGACCAAGGATGAAGCCGGCTTCATCTTCTGCCTCGCTTCCGCGAGCTCCTCGTTGAGGCCTCGGCCGTGATCGGCAATCCAGCGATCATGCGGCGCGGAGGGCTGTTCGGAGGATAATATGGCGACGATGCCGATGCGTGGCACGATCGAGAGAACCTGCGTGACATGATCGGCGAGGAGATCCGCGAGGCGGTCTCGCTGGTCGGCCGCCAAATGCGTGCCGAGCCGCGTCTTGCGCTGGCCTTTCGGCTTCAATGGGACGATCGCGACCCAGCCGCTCATGCCAACGTATCCGCAAAGCCGAGAGCGGCCTCGGCCACTCTCATCCTGTCGTCGAGGCTTTGCATCAGCGTGTCGATGCGCAGGCTTGGCACCGAAATGATCTGTGGTGGATCCCGAATGTCGACGATCAGACCATCGATGATGTCGTCATAATGGTCGGCGATCGCCGAACCTGTCGCGGCCATGCCCAATTCACCCATGATCTTGTCGGTCGGTCCCTTGACCGCTTGACCCCCGATGAGGGGAGAAATCGCGACGACCGGCGCGGGAGCTGCCGCCAGCGCCGCCCTGATCCCCGGAACCGCCAGGATCGGATCGATGCTGAGATAGGGATTCGATGGGCATATCAGGATGGCCTGCGGCGCATCATCGCCGTGCATCGCGGTTAGCGCGGGGTTG
>JAQGLH010000218.1 GCA_028293005.1 Alphaproteobacteria bacterium | reverse complement strand
CGGTCGCCGCTCCGCCTTTCCCCGCTTCTTCGGTCAGGCTCACCGCGATCGTGCTGGCGGCGATCACTGTCGCCGGAACGACGCTCGCCGTCGCGCCGGTCGCCTTGTCGCTGCTCGTCCTGGCGCTGATCTCCTTCGCGCCGATCGCCGGAACGGCGATCTCCCGAGCGGCGATCTCCTGAGCCAGGCTCGTCGTCCGTCTCGGCCATGCTCGGCTCCGCCGCCGCAAGTGCGCGGCGCTCCTCGACCAGGCCATCGGTGAAGGCGACCTTGTCGTGGCGCTCGGCGCTCTGTGGGGAAACGCCGTTGTCGGTCTCGAGCACGACCAGCACCGATCCGATCGCGACCTGATCGCCGACCTCCCCGGCGAGCGCGACAACGCGCCCCGCCACCGGCGATTCCATCTCGACCGTGGCCTTGTCGGTCATGACATCGGCGATCTGCTGATCCTCCTCGACCTGATCGCCGACCTTGACGTGCCAGGCGGCGATTTCCGCCTCCGCGATCCCTTCACCGACATCGGGCAGCTTGAATTCATAGCGCGCCATGACTTCAACCCTCCTCCACTATTGCCCTCAGCGCCAGGCCCAGCCGGACCGGGCCCGGGAAATAGGCCCATTCGAGCGCATGCGGGTAAGGCATGTCGAAGCCGGTCACCCGCTGCACCGGCGCTTCGAGATGGTAGAAGCAGCGCTCCTGGACGAGCGCGCTGAGCTCGGCGCCAAAGCCGGCGGTACGGGTCGCTTCGTGAAGGATCAGGCAGCGGCCGGTCTTCTTCACCGAGGCCTCGATCGTCTCGATGTCGATCGGCACCAGCGTGCGCAGATCGATCACCTCGACGTCGATTCCTTCAGCTTCCGCAGCCGATAGTGCGACATGGACCATCGTGCCGTAGCAGAGCAACGTCACGGCATCGCCTTCGCGCGCAATCGCCGCCTTGCCGAGCGGGACGTTGAAATAGCCTTCGGGGACCTCGGCCTGCGGGTGCTTGGCCCAGGGCGTCACCGCCCGCTCGTAATGCCCGTCGAACGGGCCGTTGTAGATGCGCTTGGGTTCGAAGAAGATGACCGGATCATTGTCCTCGATCGCCGAGATCAGCAGGCCCTTGGCGTCATAGGGATTGGACGGGATCACCGTCTTGATGCCCGACACGTGCGCAAAGATCGCCTCCGGCGACTGGCTGTGCGTCTGGCCGCCGAAAATGCCGCCGCCATAAGGCGAGCGCACGACCAGCGGGATCGCCCACTCGCCGGCGCTGCGATAGCGCATCCGGCCCGCTTCCGAGACGATCTGATCGACCGCGGGATAGATGTAATCGGCGAACTGGACCTCCGCGATCGGACGCAGGCCATAGGCCGCCATGCCGATCGCGACTCCGACGATGCCGCCTTCGGCAATCGGCGTGTCGATGACTCGCGAGCGCCCATATTTCTCCTGCAGCCCTTCGGTGACGCGAAAGACCCCACCAAAATAGCCGATATCCTCGCCGAGCGCGACGACGTCCGGATCGCGCTCCATCATCACGTCATGCGCACTGTTGATCGCCTGGATCATGTTCATCGCCGGCATTTATCGACCGCCTTCGCGCCGGCGCGCACGCCATGCCTCGATCTCGGCGAGCATCTGATCGCGTTGCTCCTGCAGATGCCACGGGATGGTTTCGAACACATCCTCGAACATCGGCCGAATATCGGCCGGATCGGGATCGGCGCTGAGCGTGCCGAACTGCTCGGCCTGCTTTTGCGCCGCGCGCACCTCTGCCTGCAGATCGGCGAGCAATTGAACGTGGCGCTCGTCATCCCATTCGCCGATTGCGACGAGGTGCTGCTTCAGCCGCTCGATGGGATCGCCAAGCGGCCATTTCTGCCCGGCCCCGGCCGGCCGGTAGGCGGCCGGGTCATCGCTCGTCGAATGGCCTTCGGCCCGATAGGTGAACAATTCGATCAGGGTCGGCCCATGGTTCGACCGCGCCCGGTCGGCCGCCCATCGCGTCGCCGCATAGACCGCCAGCGCGTCATTGCCGTCGACGCGTAGACCGGCGATGCCATAGGCGAGCGCGCGCGCCGCGAAGGTCGTCGCCTCGCCCCCCGCCACGCCGGAAAAGGTCGAGATCGCCCATTGGTTGTTGACCACGTTGAGGATGACGGGGACGCGATAGACCGATGCGAACAAGACCGCATTGTGAAAATCGCCCTCCGCAGTCGCGCCCTCGCCGATCCAGCCGGCGGCGATGCGGCTGTCGGCCTTGATCGCCGCCGCCATCGCCCAGCCGACAGCGTGCGGATATTGCGTGCCAAGGTTGCCCGAATTCGAAAAGAAGCCGTGCGCGCGATCCGAATAAAGCACCGGGAGCTGGCGGCCCTTCAACTTGTCGCCATGGTTCGAATAGATCTGGCACATCATCTCGACGAGCGGATAATCGCGCGCGATCAAAATCCCCTGCTGGCGATAGGTCGGAAAGCACATGTCTTCGCGGTCGAGCGCGTGCGCGGCCGCGACCGCCACCGCCTCCTCGCCGGTCGCTTTCATGTAGAAGCTGGTCTTCCCCTGCCGCTGCGCGCGGTACATGCGATCGTCGTAGACGCGCACCAGCAGCATGTCGCGGAGCATGCGGCGCAAAGTGTCCGGGTCGAGCCTCGGATTCCAGGCGCCGATGGCGTGACCGTCGTCGTCGAGCACCCGAACGAGCGTATAGACAAGATCGCGGATTTCGGTGGGATCGACTGCCACGTCGGGCCGCGCGACGCTGCCCGCGGCTGGGATCGCGAGTCCGGTGAACGACGGCTCCTCGCCGGGGCGCGCCTCCGGTTGGGGAATGTGCAGAACGAGCGCAGGTCGATTGTGCCGCTTCTTGTCGCCCTTCATCCGTTCTCCGTCCTTCCCGCCCCGCAACGCTTCGACTGATGCTCCCGATCCATGGTCCGATCAGCGCCGCCACCATCGGCGCGCGCACCACCGCACGCCCTCGATCTAGTCGATTCCGGAGCGGGATGCACGTGCCCCGGCGCTCGCGCAGCCGCCGCGCTCCCACGCAAAGAGCGAAGGTGCGACCGGCAAAGGCGGCGGGCGCCGATACGGTATTCTTGCGGTCGAGACGTTAGCGCGATTTCCGCCCTCTCCTGCGATCCATCGATCATCGGCCGGAGCATTTCGCCTGGCCCATCAGCAAGGCGACGCGACGGCGTGAACCCGGTCTACATCATCGACGACGATCGCGACGTTCGAGAGTCGATCGCGTTCCTGCTCGACGCCTCGGCGATGCGCTGCCTCCCGTTCGCGGACGGACGCGAATTCGCCGAACAGCTCGACGAGCTCGAGCCCGGCTGCGTGCTGCTCGATTTGCGGATGCCGCGGATGAACGGTCTCGAGTTGCTCGAGGAGCTCGACCGCCGCGCATGCCGCTGGCCGGTGATCGTGATGAGCGGCCATGGCGAGCAGGAGCTCGCCGCCGAGGCGATCGGTCGTGGCGCGATTGACTTCATCGAAAAGCCATTCGACGTCGATCTGCTGCTCGCTCGTCTGCGCGAGTCACGCCAAGAAGCGGTCGAAGCCTGAGATGGAAGGCCGGGTAATGCGCCGGGTTGATCCTAGCGCAGGACCTCGACCAGCACGAGCGTTACGTTGTCGCGCGCGCGATTGGCGAGTGATGCCGCGAGCATCGCATCCGCCGCGCCGACCGGCTCTCCCGCTGCCAGAAAAGCTTCGATCTCGCTCTCCTCGAGCGCTCCGGTCAGGCCATCCGAGCAAAGTAGGAAGATGTCGCCTGGCTCGATGCTGCCCGCGATCGCTTCGAGCCTGATCGGATCGGCAACGCCGACGGCCCTGGTGATCACGTGCGCACGCGGATGGACGCGCGCCTGCTCGGGGGAAAGAACGCCGGCATCGACCATTTCCTGAACGAGGCTGTGATCGCGGCTAATCCGCGTCAGCATGCCGTCGCGGAACAGATAGGCGCGGCTGTCCCCGACCCACAAGCAGGTATAGCCGGCCTCGTCGATCAGCAGCGACACCAAGGTCGTGCCGCTGGTGCCGCCCCCGCCCGCCGCACCACGCGTCAGCAGCGCTGCGTTGACCGCTTCGACCGCCTCGATCACGTCGCCAGGAGTCGGCACGGCCCCGCCGGAGGCCAGGCCAGCCAGCGAGTCGGCAGTCATCTGCGCGGCGACGTCGCCAGCCTGATGTCCGCCCATGCCATCGGCAACCGCCCAGAGGCCAAACTCGGGCAGATCGACGAAACGATCCTCGTTGAGCTCGCGCACCGCGCCATGATGGCTGCGCGCGATCGAGGTGAAATGCGGCGCCGGCCCGGGAGGGTCGGCGGCCAAGGCGGGCGCGGCAGCGAAGCGGCTCAACTTGCGAAGCAGCCTCATGGCTTGGTCCCGCCGTTGTCGAGCGCGCGCATGCAATCTTCATAAGCGCGGATGAAGGCCTGGTTGACCGGGCCGTCCTGATCCTGCTCCATCTGCCGCTCGAGCTCGTGATGAACTTTTTGATATTCTTCCCAGGACGTCGCAGCGCGGCTCTTGAGGAAATGGTTCTGACCCTCGAGGCGCTGCTCGATCGCGACCGGGCTGGCTTGCTGGAGCAGGGCTGACAACGACGCGCGAAACCCGGCGAAGGTGCACAAAAGATGCTTCTTCACATCCTCGAACGAGGCCTTGAGCGCGGCAGGACCCGACAGAAATCCGCCTTCGCGGCGCAGCAGCAGGTCGATGGCGAGGCGCTGTGTCGGGGCCCATTTGAACGGATTATTGACCTCCGCGCCAATCGTGGTGCGGTCCATTCGATACTGCGTCTTGACGCTGCTCCGCTCGCTCATGAGATCGCCGAGACCAAGCACCATCTGGCGATAGACCGCGCCGGCGCGGCGCATGACTTCCATCGGATCCTCGGCGGACAGCGCCGATGCGTCGAGCCGGGCTCCCTCGCAAAACGCCTCGAGCAAAGAGCCTTCACCCGAGAGCACAGGCGGCTCGGCGGCATCGCTCCAGTCGGTCGGGACCATCGTCGATTCGCCGAAGGGCGGCGCCATCACCATGGTGTGGGTGGAGGCCTGCGCGTCCTTGTCGGCGAACGGAACGCGGTCCACGACCACGCGAAACTTGCCGAAGCTGAACGCGTCGCCAAGCGCGAGCGGCACGTCCTCACCGGTCGGGAGGCGCTCGTCGCCGTCACTACGGAAGACGCCGTTGGTGCCGAGCGAGCGCAACGCCAGCTCGTCGCCCTCGAGGATCAGCTCGCAATGATTGCGCGACACCTCGCACTCGGGATCGATGATCACCCAATCGGCCTCAGGATCGCGGCCGATCCGGGTGATGCCCGAGCCGATCATGTGCGCGTCGATCGGCTGAACCGGGTCCGATTCATGGAACAGCTTGAGGAGGAACATCGCGGTCATGCGCGCCGACGCAGCCGTTGAACGATGCTGGAAGGCTCCGGATTCAATGCCGGCGAGGGGGCGCGTGCGTCGATCCGCGTCGCGTCGAGCGACGTCGCTTCCATCGAAGAGCCAGGCCGCGGCGCGCTCGACTGAAGCGCAGCGGCGAGTGCGTTGAAACCGTCGAACAATTCGCCGAATTCGTCGGTGCGGTTGTGCGAGATGCGGAAATCGAGCTTGCCCGAAGCCGCATCGACAAGCGCACGCTTGAGCCGGCGAATCGGCCGCGCAAGGAGCTGTGCAACCGCATAACTGACCGAGAGCACGGCGATGAATATCACGAGCCCGAGTGCAAGCAGAAGATCGCGCGAGCTCGCCGCAGCCGCCTTGAGATCGGCCTTGCCGACGACGAGATCAACCTTGCCGAACGGCTGGCCGGCGTAGCTGATCGTCCGCACGAAGCGAAAGCCTTCATCCTTGCCGTTGCCGAGCGACGTGACGACATTCTGCGCCGCAGTCGCGACCAATGTCTCATCCGACGGCGACGCGTAGCGCTTGCCGACGTCTCGGGGATCGCTCGATCCGCGGATGACTCCGAAGGCATCGACCATCGTGATATGTTGCACATTCGGGTCACGCGACGCGGCGCCCACGAAAGCCTGGACGGGGAGCCAATCCTGCTGAGCGGGGGGGAGGCCGGCATTGTCGACCGCACGCAGCGACACGTTGTTCGCGACGAACGACGCGATCGACGACCCCGAAGTCAGCGCCATGCGCTCCATCGCTTGATATTGGCGGTTGAGCACGAGACTGATGCTCATCGTCAGCGCGATCGCCGTCACGAGACCCATGAGGACGGTCAACCTGAACGGCAGCGACGACCATTTCTTGGTGCTCGGAGCTTCCGCGCTGAGCGCCTCCTTCTCGCGCCGCAGCGCCGCAGCAAGCTCGCCACCGGTGGCGAACCGCCGCTCGGGCTGCTTCGCGAGCAGCTTTTCGACGATGAATTGCAGGCCGCGTGGGCATTCGCGCACGATCCCTGCAATCGGCTCGGGCTTCTGCTGGGTAATCTGAATGGCAATGGTCGCCATGCTCGACCCGCCGAAGGCAATCCTGCCGGTGATCATCTCGTAGAGCACGACGCCAAGCGAGAAGAGGTCGGAACGGTGGTCGATCTCGAGGCCGAGCGCTTGCTCCGGGCTCATGTAGCGCGGCGTGCCAAGCACTTGCCCCACCTGGGTCCTGAGCATGTTGACCTCGGCGCGGATGCGATCCGCCTCACCCATGCGGGCGATGCCGAAATCAAGGATCTTCGCCGTCCTGCCGTTGTCGCTGATCATGATGTTCGAAGGTTTGATGTCGCGGTGGACCACGCCCTGGGCATGCGCATATTCGAGCGCCTTGGCGAGCTGGTGGCCAAGACGCATCACCACAGGCAGCGGGAGCTTGCCGTTGCTGCGAATGATCTCATCGAGCGGTTGGCCGTCGAGCAATTCCATCGCGATATAGGGGTAGCCGTCGACCTCCCCAACATCGTGGATGGTGACGATGTTCGGGTGCGAAAGCGCGCCCGCCGCCTTGGCCTCGCGGAGGAAGCGCGTGGCTATTTCAGGATTTTGGCGAAATTCGTTTTTGAGGATCTTGATCGCGATGATGCGGTCGATGCTGGGGTCGTGAGCGCGATAGACATCCGCCATCGCACCCTCGCCAATTCGCCGTTCGATCCTGTAGCGCCCGACGAGCTCCACAATCATACTCCTTCAAACGCGCCCTGCCCGTGGTCGTCATTCTAAGATGCTAAGGTTAAAGGAAGGTTTTTTATGCCTGAAGAATTAGTGGCGGCCCTTCAGCGTGCTCTGGATGCGCAGCGCGCGCGATAGATCGCCCTTGATCAGTCCGCTTTCCGGGTCAAACGACAGAGCCTGGCGCAGCAAGGCGACGGCCCGGTTGATCGCGCCGGCGTTCATCGCCGCGAGTCCCTGCCCGCGCAGCTGAGCGGCGCGCGCGGGACTGCCTGCCGCCTGGGCCGGCTTGGCGGGAGTGGGAGCGGGCGCAGGCTTCCCCGGCGTGGCGGCCGGCTTTTTGGCGGGCGCGGCGATCGTCGGCTTTTTGAGCACCGGCGGCGTGAGCCTGCGCCTGCCCGGTATCTGAATGACTTGGCCCGGCTGGACGGCCATCGGCGAGGCGAGACCATTGTAGCGGGCGAGCGCGAAGGACTTCATCGGATCGCCGAGAAAACGCTGGGCGAGGGTCGACATCGTCTCGCCCTCCTTGACCGTGTAGCCGTAGCTCTCGCTGCCGAGCAGTATTTTCGGATCGGTGTCTATCTGCTTCAGAAGATCCTGCGCGAGCATATCGCCCGGGCGCGCCTTCAGGGCCTGAACGAGCTTCTTTCGTGCTTTGTCCGGCTGGCCTTGATTGAGCAGTGCAAGCGCTTGCTTGGTCTGCGCGAGGATGGCGTCATTCGTCTGCGGAGGCGCCTGCGATCCCGCGCTGACAGGACCTTTGCCGCCCCCCATCGAGCAGCCGGCGACGCCGAACGCGAGGAACGCAGCAAGGCCGAAAATGACGCTGCGGCTTGAGGAGGAATGAGCGGTGATCATGCTGACATCCTAGTGTCTGGAAGGGTCTTGGCGTTGGTCGGAGACAGTTGCGGCCACTCCTCACTCAATGCGCGCCGAACGAACTCTTCGCCGACTAGGGGCCGTGAGAAGTAATAGCCCTGGAACAAGGTGCAGCCGAAGCTGCGCAACAGACGAACCTCATCTATCGTCTCGACGCCTTCGGCGAGGAGCTTGATGCCGAGGCCCCGAGCGAGCTCGATCAGGCTCCTGCAGATCGCCTGGCTGTCGCGGCGCTCATGCACCTTGACGACGAATTCGCGGTCGATCTTGAGCTTGTCGAACGGCAGATTCTTGACATAGCTCAGGCTCGAATAGCCGCTGCCGAAGTCATCGATGGCAAGGCTGATGCCCATCGCCCGAAGCTCCCCGAACAACGCGAAGGTGCGCTCCGCATCCTCGGTCGCCGCGGTCTCGGTGAGCTCCAGCTCAAGCGCCTGCGGCTGAAGCTGATGGCGCTCCAACGTCCGCGTGATCATCTGCTTGAGCTCGGGATCGTGAAGCTGGGTCGCGGAAAGGTTGACCGCAACCTTCAATTTCTCCAGCCCCTGCCGTTGCCAATGGCGCGCTTCACGGCAGGCCGCGTTCAACGTCCACAGCCCGACTTCGCGGGTCATGCCGGTCTCTTCGAGAATCGGGACGAACCGCGCCGGCGAGATCATCCCCGACCGCGGATGGTGCCAGCGAAGCAAGGCCTCGGCGCCGACCAGACGTCGCTTGGCAAGATCGAACACCGGCTGGAAGTGAAGCTGCAGTTGCTCGCGCTCGATCGCATGGCGCAGATCCTGCTCGAGCGCGAACATCTCGCGCGCCTTCGTTGCGCTGCGCGTGAAATCGAAATCGGCTGTGGACGACTGGCCCAGCTTGGCAAGCGACACCAAAGCACGCGTGACAAGCGCCGCAGGATCGCTGCCGTCCTTTGGAAAGACTGCCGCCCCTGCCTCGACCTCGGGGACGAGCTTCAGGTCGCCCGCTGAAATCTCCGCGCCGAGCGCATAGCAAATCGCCTGAAGCTCGGTTGCGGCGCTCTGCGCATTGGCCGCGTTGCGGAACCAGATCGCGAAGCAATCCCGGTCGACGTGAGCCACCGGCCGCTTTGTCCCGGTGGCCGCTGTCAGCCGCTGGGCGAACGCCTTGAGCGCCCCATCCGCCGAGGCTGAATCGAACGTCGACAGCCGATCGTAATCGGCAAAACGGATCGTTCCGAGCAGCATCTCGGCTGGACTGTTGCCGAGATCCTCGGCCATCTCGATCAGCAGCAGCTCGCGGGTCGGCAAGCCGGTGAGCGGGTGACGCTGCGCCCAACGGTGATGAAGGCCGCTCACTTTCGAGGCGATTTCAGCGATGCCCGCCATGACGATACCGGCTTCGTCACGATAAGTGCGCGGCAGCGCCGCCGCGCGCTCGAGGCGCGTAAGATCGCGCAGCGCATCGGCAGCCACCGCGATCGGCCGAAGCAGTTGCGCGACGACATAGATGGCGACGGCAGTCACCAGCAGCGCGGCGATCGCCCAGCCGATCAGCAGCTTCAGAGGCGCGTCCGAAAAGAGGACCAAGCCGAACGCCACCGGCATTGCGGACGCCAGCGCAACGATCGAAAGAATCTTGTGTCGATATGCTGGCCACCGCACTTTTGAGAGCGTGTCATACCATCTCAATTCTCGCATGACATCCCGCTCGCAGTTGTGCCGAGCGGCCGCATCTAGCAGCAGAGCCTTGTTTTTTTAGTGAAACATTATGCTTAACAAAATCCTGCCGGGGCGCGGCCGCGCTCCAGCCCCTCCCGATGGGATCGAGGTGAGTGAAGCCCGCTCCAACGGCGCATTCCGGGTCGAGGGACTCGACGATATTCTCTTTCAGGGGGTCGAAGAGCCGCGTCTACCCGCTCGAATCAGGTGATTCCACCTGACCCAAGAGCACTCGAGGGCGTCCCTGCCCCGACGCCATCGAGCCGCCAGGACAGCTCAGCTGCGGGGAGCGCGGGCCACTTGCCTGCGATCGGCACCACCCTCGCTTCGCCGCTCGGTCCCACGCCAGCGCGGCTGCGTCGCATCCAAAATCTTCGCGCCTGCCATGAAGACGGCGGCCGTGCTCGCGAGAGCCATCAGATAGCCGGGCAACCCCGGATAGACGTCGAGGAATTGGAGCCCTCGACCAGCCGCGCCCACGCCGAGCGCATAAATCACCGCATAAGCTTCGGTGCGGCTCTTGATGACCAGCAATCTTCCCAGTTTTCTTAACATATCCTTTCTGCAGCAAGAAGCGGGCCAAGTGCGGAAACCGGGGCTTGCAAAGGTTAATCGCGAGCGTCTTGTAAATCATTCCGACGATAACCGAACGGCACCCCCCGGGATCCGCAGACTCGTTCCCGATTGCACGGTTCGGCGCCTCGTCTTCCCTTGTTTGTCGCCGTACCCCGTTTCGCAGGTGCTTCGACCTGATTGGAAACCACTCTACGGGATCTGATCGAGCAAGCTTTCGAACAGCTCAGGCATTACACTCAGCTCGGCGACGCGGGCGCCATAAGCGGCGGCGAGATACATGTGCGCCATGGCGGCCTTTGGGTCGGCCGCGTGCGCGGCCAGCTCGCGCTCGTGCTGGGCCCGCCGGGCGAGATATTCGAAATCGCTTTCGAGGGTCGTCCCGACGAGTTCGAGCGCTGCTCCGGGGCTTTCGCCCGCAGTTCCCAGCGGACTTCCGGTCGGCCAGGCCGAAGCGCAATTCGGATCTGCCCGATCCCGTCGATCGCTGGCCCTCACTCGCTGTCATCCAGGATCGAAGAGAAATAGACGCTTGGCGCATAGAGCGGCTGAAGCACATCCTCGGGCTGCGCGGCAATCGAACGCCGGATCAGGGCTACGGCGGAGCCCCCGTCCTTGTGCCGATCGACGACCCGTCTGAGGCGTCGCTCGGTCGACGGATCCGAAGCGGCGCCGACGCGGCTATGGAGGAAGGCTTTCGACGAGAGATATCGCGCGAGGAGAGATTTCATTGGGGTCCTTATGCCGCCTTGCCTGCGACGCATGTAAAGCCCCACCTGCCGCCGACGTGCCGTCAACGGAGTGCAGAAGCCGCTAAGGAACGGGGTTAACGCGGCGACTGCCATGACGAGGGCAGTCAGGATCGCCGGCCTCCGGGCTCGCTCAGGACGCGAACCGTCGGCGCAACAATCGGCCGAGGATCGATCGATCGGCGAGCAGCTCGCGCGCCGCATTGTGCCCCGGAGCGCCAGTCACGCCCCCGCCGGGATGCGTGCCGGCCCCGCACATGTAGAGAGCCGCGAGCGGCCCACGATAAGCGGCATTGCCGAGCAGCGGACGTGCCGACCAAAGCTGGTCGAGGCTCATCTGGCCGTGCATGATGTCTCCTCCAATCAAGCCGAAGGTGCGCTCGAGGTCGAGCGGCGACAGAATCGATCGACCGAGCACCGACGCCCTGAAACCTGGTGCATGCGCCTCGACGGTATCGATAATGGTGTCCGCTGCCGCTTCACGCTCATTGTCCCAGCTGCGGCCATCGGGCAACTGCGGCGCGAATTGTTGACAGAAGAGGCTGGCGACGTGCGCGCCCCGCGGCGCGAGGCTGTCGTCGACGGTCGACGGGATCAGCATCTCGACGACCGGCTGCCTGGACCAGCCGATTTGCTTCGCGTCGGTGAACGCGCGATCCATATAGTCGAGGCTCGGTGCGATGATGATGCCCGCCTGATGATGCTCGCCTGGTTCGGGAAGCGCGTTGAAGCGCGGCAGCTGCGACAGAGCGACATTCATCCGGAAGGTCCCCGATGCGGCCTTGAACGAGCGGATCCGTCGGCGGAATTCGGGGCGGAGCGCTCCGGGCTCGATCATTCGCTCATAAAGCAGCTTCGGCCCGACATTCGCGACAATTGCAGCGGCCATAATCTCCTCGCCGGTGTCAAGCTTCACGCCCACCGCGCGATCGCCGTCGACCAACAGGCGCGCGACCGGAGTCTCGACGCTGATCTCGACCCCAGCAGCCGTGCACGCCACCGCCATCGCCTGCGTGATTGCGCCCATTCCGCCGACGCTGTGGCCCCACGCACCGCGCTTGCCGTTCACCTCTCCGAAAACATGGTGGAGAAGCACATAGCCGCTGCCCGGCGTATCGGGGCTGGCGTAATTGCCGACGATTGCGTCGAAACCGAACGCAGCCTTCACCGCCGCACTCTCGAACCAGCCATCGAGGAAGCTGCGCGCGCTCTTGACGAACAGGTCCAGGGCATCGCGCTGCTGATCGAGCGGCAGGCGGGCAAACCGTCTCCCCTGCCGAACGGCATCGATCACGCTGCCGATGCCTTCGCCGACGTTGGGCGGCGTCCGCAAAACCAGGTCGCGCAGCACGTCTGCGACCCGCTCGAGCGCAGCATAATAAGCGGGAAGCGCAGCCGCATCGTGCGCCGAGAATTTGCGGAATTCGTCCTGCGTGCGGGCGAGACCGCCGCCGACCTTGAGATAACGGCCATCGTCGAGCGGCAGGAAATTGGCGATCGGTCGCTCGATCACGCGATAACCATGATCCGCGAGCCTCATGTCGGCGATGATCTTGGGCTGGAGCAGGCTGACGGTGTAGCTTGCGACAGAGTTGCGAAAACCGGGATGGAATTCCTCGGTCACCGCCGCGCCGCCAACAACCGAACGGCGCTCGACGATGCGCACCTTGAGGCCTGCCCGGGCGAGATAGAAAGCACAGACGAGGCCGTTGTGGCCGGCGCCGATCACCAAAGCGTCGTAGGATTTCGTCATCGTTGCTGGCTCGCGGCACGCTTTTGCAGGCCGGGCAAGCGCGTCGAGCCCGAGTAGCCGCGCGACCAGCCCGGACACAAGCTCATCAAGCGCTGCAGCTGCACCATAGTGGCGCTTCTGCGCCTCCGGCCCGGAGAAGCCAAGCAGGTGTGCGGCTATCCGCAGATAAGAACAATCGAGCTTCTAGGCCGTGGGTTAACGGATTAATTGAGCAGTCAACGAACTCGACTTTGTACACTGCGTATAATAAGAACGTAAAAAAACGACGGGGATCCAATGAAACGCGGCGAGGGGCTGCAACAGTTCGTGCGAGGTTTCAATCTCGCGACCAACGAGGATGGGCTCTGCGGTCTTCTCGGCGAGGCCGCCGAATGGCTTGGCTTCGAACGATTCGCAATGACGCATCATGTCGACATGGCACGCCTGCCAAGCGATGCCATCCACCTGCTCAACTATGATCAGGATTGGATGGAGATCGTGGTCGAGCGGCGTTATTTCATCGATCATCCGATCCACAAGGCAAGTACGAAGACTGCGGTCGGTTTCTTATGGTCGGACGTCGGGAAGATGATCACCCTCACCGAGCGTCAGAAAAAGACTTTGGAACGTGGCCGTCCATTCGGATTGGGCGAAGGTTTCACCATCCCGGTGCATGTCCCGGGCGAATATCGGGGCAGCTGCAGCTTCGCCGCTCGTTCGCTCGATAATCTGGTGCCGGACGCGCTGCCGATTGCGCAGTTGATCGGAACCTTCGCCTTCGAGGCGGCGCGACGGATCGTCCGGGACCGCCGGTCCGATCAATTCAGCGGCCAGGTGCCGGATCTGACCGACCGCCAGCTCGATTGCATCACATTGGCTGCCAGAGGCAAAACCGATTGGGAGATCGGCCGCATCCTCGGAATCTCTCAGGCGACAGCGCACGAACATATCGAGAGCGCACGCAAACGTTATTCCGTCAGCAAGCGCATGCAATTGGTGATCCGCGCGCTGGCCGACGGCCAAATCAGCTTTTCTGACATCCTGCAATAGCCGGCCATACCCCCTGAACAGGGGGTGGCAAGATTGAACGACGCCGAACAAATATCGACAGATGGGGCGGTAGTGATGACTTTCGAGGGAAAATTAAAGGCTTGGGCTCCCACGGAGCTGACCATCGTTCGCGCGCGCTTCGCCGCGTCCACCGGCCGATGCCCTTGTGAAGGAACCGGGCGTGAAAGGATTGGGCGATGAATGGCCCGATCCGCTCCTCTCCCGGGAAAAACAAGCGCGGGGAAGCCTTGGAGGACGAGCCTGCGTTCGATCTCCGTCCGGGCTCGCTGGCCATGGTGGCGCGGGTGCTCGTCGGGCAGCTCCACGCTCGCGGACATTATTTGCCGCAGGTTCCGGCCGCGGACCCGCATTGGCTGATGATGCTCGAACTGTTTATCGCGGGCGAAGAGAAACGCCAGGTGTCCGTCTCCAGCCTGTGCATGGCGGCAGGCGTGCCCTCGACGACGGCGCTGCGCTACGTGCGAACGCTGGAGGACAAAAGCGTCTTCGATCGCACGACGCACCCCAAGGACAGGCGCATCTGCCATATCCGCCTCACGACCGAAGCGAAGCGGCAGATCGAGCGCTACCTCATCGCGGTCGCTGGCGGTGGCGGGGCGAATTGTCCGCTCAGGCAGCCGCTCCGGCCCGCGCGTTGACCGGCAGCCGACCACCGGCCGCTCCCGTTCCCGCCGCTGCCGACGACGTGCCGCAACGATAAGAAGCGCGTTCTCGGCGGGGCGGCGTCCGGATCTTCCTTCGCCAGAAGGAGTCGCCCGAATCGAAGGCGGTCGCCGCCCCACACGGCCACAGCGGCGACTAACAACGGAGGCGGCGATCAGAGCTTTTGCGCTGCAGCCCAGGCGCTCGCCCACGCCCACTGGAAATTGTAGCCGCCGAGCCAGCCGGTCACGTCGATGGCTTCGCCGATGGCGTAAAGGCCCGGCACCTTGCGAGCTTCCAGGCTCTGCGAGGAAAGATGATCGGTGCTGATTCCGCCGGCCGTGACTTCGGCCTTGGCGAAGCCCTCGGTGCCGTTCGGATTGAAACGCCAGTCGGAAAGCTGCCGCTCCGCCTCGGCAAGGGTTCGGTCCGACACGTTGGCGAGCTCACCGCCGACCGCGAGCCGGTCCGCAAGCAGCTCCGCCAGTTTGGCAGCAAGCCGGGCGGGAAGCACGCCGGCAAGCACGCTGTGCAGCGATGCGCGCGGCCTGCCCCGTTTCAGCGCGACGAGCCATCCCGGCTGCAGCGACGGCAGGAAATCGATACCGATCGACTCGCCATGCCGCCAATAGGATGAAATTTGCAGGATCGCGGGCCCCGACAGGCCCCTGTGCGTGAACAGCGCGGCTTCGCGAAACCTCGCGGCGCCGCAGCGGACGACGACCTCCGCCGAAATGCCCGACAAGGAGCGAAACAGAATCTCGTCGCCGCCAAGCGTCAAAGGCACCAGCGCAGGCCTCGGCTCAACCACCTTCAGTCCGAAACGCCGTGCGAGATCATAAGCGAAGCCGGTGGCGCCCATCTTCGGGATCGAAGGTCCGCCGGTGGCGATGACCAGAGCTGGTGCAACGGCGGTCTGGTCGCCGCAACTCACCCGATAGGCACCGTCGCCATGCTCGACCGCGCTCACGCTCCGACCGAGCTGCAGCACCACGCTCCCCTTCGCGCATTCGTCCATAAGCATGGCAACGATCAAG
>JAQGLH010000210.1 GCA_028293005.1 Alphaproteobacteria bacterium | reverse complement strand
CCATGATTTTGGTGCCGTGGCGCTCAGCGCCTGGGCGCTCTACAGCAACATCAAGAACGATCTCGTCGCCGACGGCACCTCGGCCGATTTCGCCCGCTACATCTCGGCCGCTTTGCCTGCCGGCCAGGCCACCGTCGCTGCCTGCTTCGCCTCGACTGCCGGGCTGACGGGCTTTCCGCTCAATCCCCCCGGCTTCATCGGCCAGATCCCGGTGCCGTTCATTTTCGCGCCGGCCAACGGCTCGGTGTTCGGCGCCTATGCCACCACAACTTGCGACGGCATCCAATATCAGCGCCGTAATCAGAAGGACGTCAGCGCCGAGATCCGCCTCGTTTCCAGCGGCGATAGCGCGCTCAACTGGCAGCTCGGCGCTTATTATCTGAACATCAGCCGCACCGTCGGCGTCAGCCTGGGCGGCGATACCGGCCAAGGCGCGATCAAGCAGCTTTACAACCCGCCGGGATCGATCAACCCGACTTCGCAGCTGTTCGCAGACCGCTTTCACACCGATGTCTATGCGGTCTTCGCAGCGACCGACTGGGACGCGACCGACGCGCTCAATCTCGGCTTGGCGCTACGCTATGACATTGAGCGCCGCCGGGTGCGTTCTCTGGTGCCGACCGCGATCGATCCGTTCACCGGCGGGCCGATCAACCCGGGCCAGGCATTCGGCCCGATCCAGCCGCAACGAGCGACCTTCAAGCAGCTCGAGCCCAAGGTCAGCGTCCGCTGGGAGGTTGCGCCACGCACCAACCTTTTCGCCAATTGGGGCATCGGCTTCAAATCGGGGGGCTTCAACAACCAGGGCTCGGCCGCGATCGTGAACCAGAATTTCAACAATCCGACGATCCCGTTCATCAACGCCGGTGTGCTGATCGAAGACCGGTTCAGGAAGGAAAAATCGAGCGCGTTCGAAGCCGGCATCAAGGGACGAATGGGGCCGGTCACCTACAATCTCGCCGGCTATTACACGCGCATCACCGACATGCAGTTCTTCGAATTCTTCGTCGGCGGCTTCGGACTGCTGCGCGTCGTCTCGAACATCGACCGGGTCGACATCAAGGGCGCGGAGTTCAACGTCGACGCTCAGATCGTCGAGGGCTGGACGGTGTTCGGCGCATTCAACGTGACCGATTCCAAGATCAAGAAGAACAAGTCGCGCCCGGACACGGTCGGCAACAAGTCGCCCTATACCGCCGATTATACGATCAACCTCGGCAGCCAGATCAAGCTGCCGCTCAACGACCGGTTCGACGCCTTCCTGCGCGCCGACTATCGGATCACCGGGCCCACCTGGTTCCACACCGTGCAGGACCAGACCAAGCCGACCCTGTTCAGCGGCCTGCTGCCGATCTCGGCGCTCGCGCTGCCCAGCTTCGTCGGCGACGCCCGCTATGACGTCAATCAGCGCGATGCCTACGGCGTGGTCGACCTGCGCGCCGGCATCGAGAACGAGAATTGGAAGATGACCGTGTTCGCCAACAATCTCCTCGATAAGAAATATCTCAACGAGGCAGTCCCGGCGATCGAATTTGGCGGCTCGTTCATCTCCCCCGGCGCACGACGGCTTTACGGCGTCGAGGTCGGCCTGAAGTTCTAGGCGCCGCCGATCGTTTCGTGCTTGGCTCGCATCGCAAAGAGAAATGTCACAGCTCGACTGCTTTCCGGTCAGGTGGAACCACCGCGACGACTCGGAAAGCACGACAAGCACAGAAAACGAGGCACCGAACTGGCGGCCTACCGGGAACGAGTCGAGGCGGGGAGCGGAGAATCGGCCGATGGACGTCTCTGAAAATTATCGTGCGGTATTCGACAATCGGATCGGCTTCGGCCGCAGGCCGGCGCTGGTCGTGGTCGATTTCGTGAAGGGATACACCACCCCGGGCTCGCCGCTGTTCGCCGAAGGGGTCGTGCGCGCGGTGGCCGAGACTCCACCGCTGATCGCGGCGGCGCGAGCGGCGCAAATCCCTGTGATATTCACCGAAGTCAAATATACGCCGCCGCATTTTCTCGACGGCGGGATCTGGCTCAAGAAGGTTCCGGCCTTGCAGGCGCTCGCCAGCGGTTCGCGCTATGCGGAGTTCTGCGACGAGGTTGCGCCGCAGGCGGGCGAGGTCGTCCTCACCAAGCAATATGCCAGCGCCTTCTTCGGAACGTCGCTGGCATCGATCCTCGTCGCAGCGGCAGCCGACACTCTGCTGATCGTCGGCTGCAGCACGTCCGGCTGCATCCGCGCCACCGCGGTCGATGCCATGCAGCATGGCTATCGGACGATCGTCGTGCGCGAGTGCGTCGGCGACCGCCATCCGGCGCCTCATGAAGCCAACCTGTTCGATATCAATGCGAAATATGGCGATGTGGTCGATCGCGCCGAGGCGATCGACTATCTCGAGACGCAGGTCCACAGTTGAGGTTCGGCCGGAAAAGGTTTCCGGTTTTGGGCTGGCCGCTGCGATCTAGAATGTTGACGGGGTGATGGGGAGAGTGTCGATGGAACCGCGAACACCTGCTGAGGACCTCGCTTTTTTCGCCGCGCGCGGATTTGGCAAGAAAATCGGATTTGGGCGACGACCAGCGCTGATCGTCATCGATATGCTGGTTGCCTTCACCAACGCGGATCGGGTGTTGGGCGCCAACCAGGACGCGGAGATCGAACGCATCAACATGCTGCTGGACGCAGCCCATGCCGCAGGCGTCATGGTCGTGCTGACGAAGGTTTCCTATGAGGACGACAATTATCGAGATGCCGGCATCTGGGCGCTCAAGCAGGGCGGAATCGTCGACCTGAGGACCGGGAGTGACGGTGTCGAGATCGATGGCCGCCTGCGCGTCGCCCCGACGGACATGATACTTCAGAAGAAATATGCCTCCTGCTTCTTCGGCACCGACCTCGTGTCGAGGCTCGCGAGTCACGGAGTGGATACTCTCGTCATCACCGGCTGCACCACGAGCGGTTGCGTTCGAGCGACGGCCGTCGACGCCATCCAATATGGATTTCGTCCGATGGTCGTTTCGGACTGCGTTTCCGATCGGTCCTTCGCTGCGCACGAACAAAGCCTGTTTGATTTGAATGCCAAATATGCGGATCTATTGTCCGCCGCTGAAGTGGTGTCCGAGCTCGCCAAGGTCCGCAGCAAATGAAGGCATGACTATTTGCCTGCGGGGTCACAGGATAGATCTTCTATCGAGAGGTAAAGGTAATGAGGAATCCGGTTCCCTATTCTGCTTTGCCAAACCGGCCGCGCTGGACGCTGCCCGATGCCGCGAAAGTCGCGCTCTGGGTGATCCCGAACATCGAACATTTCCGCTATGGCCAGCCCAGCACGACGATCATTCCGCTCACGGCAGGCCTGGTGCCGGATGTCCTCAACCACTCATGGCGCGACTATGGCAACCGCGTCGGCGTCTGGCGAATGATGGACATCCTGCAGGAATGCGGCGTCCAGGCGACGGCGGCGCTGAACGCGGAGGTCACGGCGGAATATCCTGAAATCATCAGCGCTGGGCGTGAGCTCGGCTGGGAGTGGATGGGTCACGGAATGACCAATTCGACGCTCCTGGCGGGGATGGCCGAGGACGAGGAACGGGCGGAGATCTCGAACACGCTGCGCACGATAGCAGCCGCCACCGGCGCGCCCCCCCGGGGCTGGCTCGGGCCGGCGCTGACCGAGACCGAGCACACGCTCGACCTGCTGGCCGAAGCGGGCGTCGACTATGTCGCGGATTGGGTCAATGACGAACAGCCTTACCGGATCGCGACCCGGTCCCGGGACATATATTCGATCCCTTATTCGATCGAGATCAACGACATCACCGCGTTCCTCACCCTGGGACGATCCGGCGAGGAATTTGCGGACATGATCTGCGATCAATTCGACGTGCTGTATGAGGACGGCGCGACGACCGGGCGGGTGATGTCGATCTGCCTGCATCCGTTCCTGATCGGCCATCCCCATCGCGCCAAGCATTTCAAGAAGGCGCTGAAATATATCACGGCGCACCCTGGCGTATGGTCGGCCACGGGCTCGCAGATCATCGATTGCTACTCGGGCGCGGAGGCAGGGGATGGAAGCGTCTGAACAACCTCCCGCTCGACAATCGCATCGGCTTCGGCCGTACCCTGCCGCTCGCGTCGTGAAGCGATAGACCATCGGATCCCCGCCAGTTCCCTGCATTTTTAAGAGCGCCTTGTCGGCGCCCTTGCCGAGACCGCACCGCTGCTCGCGACCAGGTCGCGCAAACCCGCCGCTGATCGTCACCGCCGCCAAATAGACCCGCGCCATTTATCGCCCCTGATGCGGAGCACCTATACTTTCGCCGCCACCCCGTCGCACAGACCGTGCGGGGAGACGGCGGCGTTGCGGCTCAAGCTTCATTTTGCAAAGGGTTGCTTATTAGGCGGGTGATGGCGCAATCATGCTTGCGCGGCAGATGAGCTGATTCTTCGATACGCAGTTGCTCTGTCGAAACGACAACAAGAACGGTTTGGGGACGATCCTGAAGCACCTGTGACTTGCCATTCGACATGATCTTGTCTCGCGTGACCGGGCACAGGACTTGGCACCAAGCTGCGGGGGACGTCGCCACAGGAGGGGATCACCATGGCTGCTGAAGTCTTGTCGGTTGAGATTCGAGATGTCACGATCAGGCTGCATCGCGCCGGAGCAGGACAGAAATTACTCTTCCTCCATGGCGCCGGCGGTTTCGCGGAATGGCTTCCGTTCTTCGACGCCCTGGCCGAGCGCTATGAACTGTTGGTGCCCGAGCATCCCGGCTTCGGCGCATCGGACGACGCCGGCTGGATTCGCCACGTGCCCGACATGGCGATGTTCTATCTGGAGCTCGCCGAGGCACTCGACATCGATCATGCCCATCTCGTCGGTCACTCGCTCGGCGGATGGATCGCCGCCGAAGTCCTGATCCGCGACCGGGCTCGTTTCCAGAGCCTGACCCTGCTCGCGCCGGCCGGGATTAGAGTCGAAGGCGTGCTCTCCGGCGACACGTTCATCTGGGGACCCGAGGAGCGGGTGCGCAACCTCTTTCACGACCAGCATTATGCCGAGCAGCTGCTCGCAATCGAGGTGACCGAAGAACAGCAGACTCTGCAGCTCAAGAATCTCTTCGCTGCGACCAAGCTGGGATGGCAACCGCGCTGGTACGATCCGGACCTCGAGCGCTGGCTCCACCGGATCAAGCTGCCCTCGCTGATCGTCTGGGGCGCCGACGACAAGGTCATGCCGCGCGAATATGGCGCATTGTGGCGCGAACGGCTCCCCGATGCACGGCTGGTCGAGATCGAGGAATGCGGACATCTCCCGCACGTCGAGAAGGCCGAAGCGGTGACTTCGAAAGTCCTGGAATTCCTTGAAGGAGTGGCGCGATGAAATTCGTTTCCTTCCATCTCATGCCCTATCGCCAGCTCGATCGCGAGGCGGCGGCGAAATATCGCTCGACCTGGGTCGTGCTGCCGAACAGCTTCTACGATCCGGTCAAAGGCGCAGAGGATTATGCCGCCTACATCGATTTCCTGGTCGATTGCGAAAGGCTCGGCTTCGACTGCATTTCGGTCAACGAGCACCACCAGAATGCCTATGGCTTGATGCCGGCACCCAATTTGATCGCAAGCGCGCTCATTCAGCGCACCAAGAATATCAAGATCGCGGTCCTCGGCCGGGCCTTGCCGCTCGTCAGCAATCCGGTGACGATCGCCGAAGAATTCGCGATGCTCGACAATCTTTCGAAGGGACGGATCGTCTGCGGCTTCGTGCGCGGCATCGGTGCCGAATATCATTCGACCGGGGTGAACCCCTATTTCTCCCACGAGCGCTTTCACGAGGCGCATGATCTCATCATCAAGGCCTGGACGCAGGAAGGCCCGTTTGCGTTCGAGGGGCAGCATTTCAATCTTCGCTACGTGAATCTGTGGCCGCGTCCCTATCAGCAGCCGCACCCGCCGGTCTGGATTCCGTCGCAGGGTTCTACCGAAACCGTCGTGTGGGCCTCGCATCCGGATCGCAAATATCCGTTCCTCGTCACCTTCGCGGCGGCCGAGATCGTCATCCGCAACCTCAATGCCTATCGCGACGAGGCTCGCAAATATGGCTACGAGCCCGAGGACGGGCAATTCGGCTGGGCGTGTCCCGTCTATGTCGCCGAGACCGACGAGCGTGCGCGCGAGGAGGCAGGCCCCGCCGTCGAAAGCCTGTTCAACGATTTCCTGCGGATGCCGTTGGAGATGCTGGTTCCGCCAGGCTACACCTCGCAGAAATCGATGCAGAACTTCTTCAAGGGGAGGAGCGTCTTCGGCGGGCGTACCCATTTGACCGCCGATTATCTGATCGAAAGCCAAACCGCGCTGATCGGCAGCCCGCAAACCGTGCGGGCGAAGATCGAGGAGATGCGGGAGAAGACCGGGCTGGGCATTCTCCTGCCGATGTTCCAGTTCGGCATCCTCGGCGACGACCTTGCCCGCCGCAGCATCGAGATGTTCGCGGCCGAGGTGATGCCGCATCTCAAGGAGGGGGTGGCGAAGGAAGTGGCGGCGTAAGCGCTGGTCGTTTCATGCCGGGGGGCGGAACGCCTGCTCCTGCTGGCACCTTGCCGATCGTTCGGTACCCGTGGGCGGTCGATTTGGCCATTGCCAGGAGCGGCAAGGACCATTTCAGCGACTAACTGGAAGCCGTCCCCAGTTCAGGCAAGGTGGCGGGCGCTTGCTCGTCGAACCAATCCGGCCAACCCGCTTTTCGGTTCGCCTCCCGCGCCAAGGCCTGCTCCGCAGGCGATGCGTAGAGCAGGTCGATATTCCTGAGATACGGCCGGGCGTACCATGACCAAAGCGGCGGGATCAGCGAGATCAGGAAGCACAATATCGCCGAGGGCATCTTGTTGTCGATATCGCTCGGCTTCAGCTCATAGAATGGCACGTAGGGATCCACATGGTGATTGGTATGCGTCACGATATCGACCGTCGCCGCTCTTGCGAAGAAGGTGCGGTGCTCGATGATGTGATGCGGCTGGTAGGGCTCGCCTTCGACCCTGATGGTTCCATAATGCTGCAAGTAGCTGAACGCCGGGACGATGAGGAAATTGCCGAGCAGCAAGCTGGCCGTGACCAAGGCGGCGCCGAGCCACCCGGCCATGGCGTAAAAGCCCGCAATCAGCCCGGCGAGAAGGATGATCGCCCAAGGCACCTGGCTGCACAACGACCACGCCGAGCGTTCCCCTTGC
>JAQGLH010000190.1 GCA_028293005.1 Alphaproteobacteria bacterium | reverse complement strand
CGGCTGATCTGGGATGTCGGCCATCAGGCCTATCCGCACAAGATCATCACCGGACGCCGCGATCGGATCGGAACGCTTCGCCAGGGCGGCGGCCTCTCCGGCTTCACCAGGCGCAGCGAGAGCGAATATGACCCGTTCGGCGCCGCGCACAGCTCGACCTCGATCTCGGCGGCGCTCGGCTTCGCGATCGCCAACAAGCTTGGCGGCACGCCGGGCAAGGCGATCGCGGTGATCGGCGACGGCGCGATGAGCGCCGGCATGGCCTATGAGGCGATGAACAACGCCGAGGGCGCCGGCAACCGGCTGGTCGTCATCCTCAACGACAACGACATGTCGATCGCGCCGCCGGTCGGCGGCCTGTCGCATTATCTCGCGCGGCTGGTGTCGTCGGGCAAATATCTGACGGTCCGCCATCTCGCGCAGCGCTTCGCGCGCAAGCTGCCCGACTCGCTCCACCGCATGGCGCGCAAGATCGAGGAATTCGCGCGCGGCCTCGCGACCGGCGGCACATTGTTCGAGGAGCTCGGTTTTTATTATGTCGGCCCGGTCGACGGCCACAATGTCGAGCAACTGGTCGTGATCCTCGAGAATGTCCGCGACGCCGAAGAGGGGCCGATGCTCGTTCACGTCGTCACCAAGAAGGGCAAGGGCTATGCCCCGGCCGAGGCGGCGGCCGACAAATATCACGGCGTCCAGAAGTTCGACGTCTTCTCGGGCATACAGGCGCAATCGCCGGCCGGCCCGCCGAGCTACACCGCTGTCTTTGCCAAGGCGCTGATCGGCGAGGCCGAGCGCGACGACAAGGTGGTCGCGATCACTGCGGCGATGCCGTCGGGCACCGGGCTCGACAAGTTCGCCACGCGCTTTCCCGAGCGCATGTTCGACGTCGGCATCGCCGAGCAGCATGCGGTGACCTTCGCTGCCGGCCTTGCCGCGCAGGGGTTTCGGCCGTTCTGCGCGATCTATTCGACCTTCCTGCAGCGTGCCTACGACCAGGTGGTGCACGATGTCGCGATCCAGAATTTGCCGGTGCGCTTCGCACTGGACCGCGCCGGGCTGGTCGGCGCGGACGGCGCCACGCACGCCGGCAGCTTCGACCTCGCCTATCTGTGCACCTTGCCCAATTTCGTCGTGATGGCGGCCGCCGACGAGGCCGAGCTGGTGCATATGGTGCACACGATGGCGCTTCACGACACAGGGCCGATCGCGGTCCGCTATCCGCGCGGCAACGGCACCGGAGTGGCGCTTCCCGAAGCGCCGCAGCAGCTTGAGATCGGCAAGGGCCGGATTGTCCGCGAGGGCAAGAAGGTCGCGATCCTGTCGCTCGGCACGCGCCTCGCCGAGGCCGAGAAAGCCGCCGATCTGCTCGAGAGCAAGGGGCTCAGCACGACGATCGCCGACCTGCGCTTCGCCAAGCCGCTCGACGAGGAGCTGATCCGCAAATTGCTCACCAGCCACGAGGTGGCGGTGACGGTCGAGGAGGCCTCGATCGGCGGGCTGGGTGCGCATGTGCTGACGATGGCGAGCGACACCGGCCTGATCGACGCCGGGCTCAAGCTGCGCACGATGCGCCTGCCTGACCATTTCCAGGACCATGACAAGCCCGAGCAGCAATATGACGAAGCCGGGCTGAACGCCGAGGGCATCGTCGACACCGTGCTCAAGGCGCTGCGTATCAACAGCGTCGGCGTGATCGAGGGCGCGCGGGCTTGATCTCTCCGCTCACGCGGATGCCGCACTCGCCCGCTCGGCACCCTCTCCCGCCGCCGCTATAGCCGGCGGATGGGCAAGCTTCCCAAGATCCGGATCGACCAGCTTCTCGCCGAACGCGGGCTCGCCGAGAGCCGGGCTCGGGCGCAAGCGTTGATCCTCGCGGGGCTGGTCTTCTCGGGCGAGCGCAAGATCGACAAGGCGGGGCAGACGATCCCCGCCGACGCCCCGCTCGAGGTGCGCGGCAAGGACCATCCCTGGGTCTCGCGGGGCGGGATCAAGCTGGCGCATGCGCTCGACCATTTCGGATGGGACGCGACCGGGGCGATCGCGCTCGACGTCGGTTCCTCGACCGGCGGCTTCACCGACGTGCTGCTGGCGCGCGGCGCGGCCAAGGTGTTCGCGATCGATGTCGGCACCAATCAGCTCGCCTGGAAGCTGCGCCAGGATCCGCGCGTGATCGTCCACGAGCAGACCAACGCGCGCTATCTGACGCGCGAGATCGTGACCGAGCCGATCGACATCATCACCTGCGACGCAAGCTTCATTGCGCTCGCCAAGGTGCTCGACACCGCGCTCGATTTCGCGGCGCCCGGCGGGCGCCTGGCGGCGCTGGTCAAGCCGCAGTTCGAGGCCGAGCGCGACGAGATCGGCAAAGGCGGCGTGGTGCGCGACCCGGCGGTGCACGCGCGCGTCTGCGCGGCGGCGGTGGCGTGGGTCGAGCAGCGCGGATGGCAGGTCGAGGGCGTGGTGCCGAGTCCGATCACCGGGCCCGAAGGCAATGTCGAGTTCCTGCTCGGTGCGCGGCGGGGCTGATCTCCGCGCCAAAGCAAGAAGGGGGGAAGGTGAAGGAGTGTTCGACGCCGACTATCCCGCCCCACGCCGCGCTTGAAATGGCCCTGACCGGACGGTAGAGGCCTTTGCGCATAATACGGCAGCGGTTTTCCTACCAGAAAGCGTAACAGCATCATGATATTAGATCATTTTCCGAGCCGCTGCGCGATCGCGCGCCGCTCGAAAATGAGCTAGCCCCCCAAGCGTGCGTTCCAGAACAGGATTGGCCCGCTTAGGTCTGGTTGTCTTCGCGGCCGCGGTCCTCACCGGCTGCGGCGGCGAAGAACAAGGCCGCGAGCGGCCGGCACCGCTGGTCAAGGCCGAGCCGGCGGCGACAATGCGCTTCGTCGAGCGGATCGAGGCGGTCGGGACCGCGCTCGCCAACGAACAAGTGACGCTTTCCGCACCCGTCACCGAGCGAATCGTCCGGCTCGCGTTCGACGACGGCGATTTCGTCCGCCGGGGCCAAGTGCTCGCTGTCCTCGCCGCGGGACAGGAAAATGCCCAGCTCGCGGAGGCGCAGGCGCGGGCGCGCGAGGCCGCGCAGCAGCTCGACCGGGTGGCGACGCTGCGCCAGCGCGGTTTTGCGACCAAGAGCAGTCTCGACACGCAGGTCGCCGCGGCCGCGCAGGCGCGCGCGCAAGCCGCCGGAGCGCGCGCGTCGATCGGCGACCGGATGATCACCGCGCCGTTCGCGGGCTGGGTGTCGCTGCGCACCATCTCGCCGGGTGCGGTCGTTCAGGCCGGCACCGAGATCGCAACGATCAGCGACATCAGCACGATCAAGCTCGATTTCAGCGTCCCGGAGACGCTGCTTCCCGCGATCGCCGAGGGGCAGCCGATCAACGCGGTCGCAGCGGCTTTTCCCGGACGCCCTTTCCGCGGCACGATCGCGACGATCGATCCGGTGCTCGATCCGGCAACGCGGGCGGTCAAAGTGCGTGCGCTGCTCCCCAATCCCGATCGCATGCTACGCCCCGGGATGCTGCTCAACGTGACGATCGAAAGCGATCCGCGGCTGGCGCTTTCGGTGCCCGAGCTCGCGCTCGTGGGCGAAGGCGAGACCCGCTACGTCTATGCGATCGGCCCCGGCAGCAAGGCGGTGCGCACGCGCGTCCGCACCGGCAAGCGCTCGGGCGGACGGGTCGAGATCGTCGAGGGGCTGCGGCCCGGGCAGAAGGTCGTGACCGAAGGCGTCGTCAAGCTCGCCGATGGCATGACGGTCCGCATCGCCGGCGCGCAGAATGCGGCGCCGCGAAGCGCGGGCGGGACCGACAAGCCTGCTCCTGCCACGGGATCGAAGCAGACCGCCCCGGCGGCCGGAAGCTAGACGATGCAGCTCTCCGATCTCTCCGTCCGGCGGCCGGTCTTCGCGGCGGTGCTGGCGGTGCTGATCGCGGTCATCGGACTGGTCGGATTCTTTGCCTTGTCGGTGCGCGAATATCCCGACGTCGATCCGCCGATCGTGTCGATCAACACCAATTACACCGGCGCCGCGGCGACCATCGTCGAAAGCCGCATCACCCAGGTGCTCGAGGAGCAACTGGCGGGGATCGAAGGGCTGCAGACGATCACGTCGCGCTCGCAGGACGGCCAATCGACGATCACTGTCGAGTTCACCCCGGGACGCGACATAGACGCCGCCGCTAACGACGTGCGCGACAGGGTCGGCGCCGCCGCCAACGATCTCCCCGAGGACGTGCTTCCGCCGCAGGTGCGCAAGGTCGACGCCGACAGCTCGCCGATCCTGTTCTTCGTGCTCTCGAAGCAAGGCTGGAACCGGCTCCAGCTCAGCGATTATGCCGACCGCAATTTGATCGACCGCTTCTCGGCGCTCAACGGCGTCGCGCAGGTGTTCGTCGCCGGCGAGGCGCGGCCGTCGATGCGCGTCTGGATGCAGCCCGAGCGGCTCGCAGCGTTCGGCCTCACCCCGGCCGACGTCGAGGCGGGTTTGAGGCGCCAGAATGTCGAGCTTCCCGCCGGGCGCATCGAATCGTCGAGCCAGAACGTCACCTTGCGCGTCGAACGCCCGTTTATCACCGCATCCGATTTCGAGCGGCTGGTGATCGGCCGCGGCAACACCGGCTATCTGGTGCGGCTCGGCGATATCGCGCGTGTCGAGCAAGGACCGGAGAATCCCTATTCATCGTTCCGCGCGAGCGGTGTGGCGGCGATCGGCCTCGGCATCGTTCGCCAGTCGGGCGCAAACACGCTCGAAGTCGCGGAGAGTGCAAAGGCGCTCGCCGACCAGATCCGTCCGACCTTGCCCGAGGGTATGACGATCACGATCGGATCCGACGACAGCCTGTTCATCAGCCGCGCGATCGAGGCGGTGTGGCACACGCTCGGCGAGGCGGCGGTGCTGGTCGTGCTGGTCATATACCTGTTTCTCGGGAGCTGGCGTGCGACGTTGATCCCCGCGGTGACGGTGCCGCTCTGCCTGCTGGCGAGCTTCGCCGTGCTGTGGCTGCTCGGCTATTCGATCAACATGCTCACCCTGCTTGCGATGGTGCTGTCGATCGGACTGGTGGTCGACGATGCGATCGTGGTGCTCGAGAACGTCTACCATCGCATCGAGCAGGGCGAGCCGCCGCTTGCCGCCGCCTATCAGGGGACACGCCAGGTCGGCTTCGCGGTGATCTCCACGACCCTGGTCGTCTGCGCGGTGTTCGTGCCGATCATGTTCATCAGCGGCCAGACCGGACAGCTGTTCCGCGAACTCGCCGCGGCGATGATCGGATCGGTCGCCTTCTCCGGCTTCCTCGCGCTGAGCCTCGCGCCGATGCTGTGCTCGAAGCTGCTCCGCCACGAGGAGCGCGGTCGGCTCGCACGCTGGGTCGATCGCCGTTTCCAGCGCATCGAAGCCGCTTACGCGCGCCGGCTCGACAAGGTGCTGACGCGGCCGCTGATCCCGATGATCGGCGTCCTCGCGTTCATCGCCGTGGCGGGCGGATTGTTCGTGACGCTGCCTTCCGAGCTGGCGCCGGCGGAGGATGTCGGCATCGCGACCGGCACGCTTACCGCTCCGGAGGGCACCGGATTCGCGCAGATGGACGCCTATATGCGCGAGGCCGAGGCGAAGGTGCTGCCGATGGTCGGCAACGGCGCGGTCCGCAACATCATCGCTCGGGTTCCGCAAAGCTACAATCCGAGCGAGGATTTCAACAGCGGCGTGATGATCGTCTTCCTCAAGCCGTGGGAGGATCGCAAGGAGACGACGCAGGATATCGTCGGCGTGATCAACAAGAATTTGGCGCAGGTCCCGGGCATCCGCGGCAATATCGCGCCGCGCTCGGCGCTCGGGCGCGGGCGCGGCCAGCCGGTCAATTTCGTCATCGCGGGCTCGACCTATGAAGCGCTCGCCCGCGCGCGAGATGCGATCCTCGCCGCCGGCCAGTCGAACCCGGGCCTGATCAACCTCGACGCCGACTATAAGGAAACCAAGCCGCAGATCCGGATCGACGTCGACACCGCACGCGCCGGTGATCTCGGCGTTTCGGCGGACGACGTCAGCCAGGCGCTGCAGAGCCTGCTCGGCTCGCGGCGCGTGACCACCTACATCGACCGCGGCGAGGAATATCGAGTGATCGTCCAAGCCGAGGCGCCCTCGCGCCAGACCGAGGCGAATCTCGCCGGAATCTACGTGCGCAGCCGCACCGGCGCGCTGGTGCCGCTTTCGAACCTGGTGACGTTGCGCGAGGTTGCCGGCGCGCGCGACCTCGGCCGCTACAACAAACTGCGCGCGATCACGCTCTCGGCCGGCCTCGCGCCCGGCTATTCGCTCGGGGATGCTTTGAGCTTCCTCGAGCAGCAGGCGCGCACCCATCCCGAGATCAGCGCGGTCGGCTATCGCGGCGAAAGCCAGTCGTTCAAGGAGGCGGGCGGATCGATCTATCTCGTCTTCGCCTTCACCATCCTGGTCGTTTATCTGTTGCTCGCCGCGCAGTTCGAAAGCTTCGTCCACCCGGCGGTGATTATCACCACCGTGCCGCTCGCGGTGGCCGGCGGGCTGGTCGGCCTCGCGCTGATGGGCCAGAGCCTCAATCTCTACAGCCAGGTCGGAATCGTGATGCTGGTCGGGCTCGCCGCCAAGAACGGCATATTGATCGTCGAATTCGCCAACCAGTTGCGCGATGCAGGCGCGAACATCGCCGGCGCGATCCGCGACGCCTCCGCGCGGCGGCTGCGGCCGATCCTGATGACCTCGATCGCCACCGTCGCCGGCGCGGTGCCGTTGGTGCTGGCCGGCGGCGCCGGCGCTGCCGCGCGCCAGGCGATCGGTGTCGTCA
>JAQGLH010000159.1 GCA_028293005.1 Alphaproteobacteria bacterium | reverse complement strand
TACTGCCGGAAGCGTCTTCGGCCCGGACGAAAAGGTCCGTGAAGGAAGTGCCCACGAGAGTTCCGCCTTCGACGCTGAGCAGCTGGGAGACGCTCTCGGTCAAATAGGTCAGGTGCCCGTGCTGGTCGGTGGCCCATAGCCATCCCTGACCTGATTCCTCGAAGTTCCTCAGGAGGAGCAAGGCTTCGGTGGCATCGTTTTTTTCGGTGTGCGATGGTCTCCGCGTGCCGATGAACGACGGGAATCGCTTGAGTATGTTTTGGGGCTCCTCATCGGCTACGATCGCGTTTCGTCTGCCCCGGTTCCCGAACGCAATATTTGCCATCTGATCCCCAGCTTGCCCCATGCGCCACCGCCTCGCTGGCCGAGGGAACCTAAGGCAAATCCCGTTATATTCGGGTTGATTGATGAGCTTATTGCCGCGCTAACCATCTGCAGAATATGTCGACGAAGCCGACTGAACGTGCCGATCAAAGAATGGTTAGGGGCTCGACCTGTGTCGCGCCGGGCTCGGAATTGCTGGCGCACACGATCGGATTTGGGGCCACATCCTTAAGAAGCAGCTCGATCTCCGACGACGTGCCTGTCAAGCTCCCGGAGCCAGTTGTGCGCCTTCGTCGCAGCGACCGCCCCATGCCCCATCGCCACGCTGATCTGGTCCAGTCCTTCGAGGATGTCACCCGCGCACCAGAGCCCTGGCACATTGGTCTCGAGCATCGCGTCCGCGGGCACGCAGCTACTCGCATTCAGCGCCACACCCAGTTGTTGCGCCAGTTGCGTACGCGGGGACGTTCCCAAGGCGGGATAAAGCACATCAAGCTTTATCGGGTCCGTCCTGCCTTCGACGTAGACGCACATCATGTCCTTCTGAGGCTCATAACGCACGACGGGCGCTTCACAGAGGTTGATGTTCGCCGCCGCGAGATCAGCTCGTTCGGTCTCCGTAAGCTCCGTGAAGCAGCGGGGAAGCAAGGTAATGTCGTCGGAGTATCGCGCCAGGAACAATGCCTCGGCCGCGCCTTGCGAGTCGCAACCGACCACGCCGATGCGCTTGCCGGCGTGCTCGAATGCGTCGCAGACGGGACAGTAGCGCAGGACGTTCGCGTGAATGGCTGCCTCGTGAACGTCGTCCGGCAGAGTTATCTGGTTGAGCTCAATGCCCGTGGCCACGATCAGCGTTCTCGCTTGCCATTCCCGCCCCTCGGCCGATCTGAGCACGAACATGCCGTTCGATGCTTCAGCCGACGACACGTGCTCCTCTTCGACGAGTGCTCCATAGAGGACGGCGTGGCGCATCATCCGGTCGATCAGCTCACGGCCGGACACGCCTTCATCGAACCCCGGTGCATTATGCGTCTTCGGAATGCGAAGCGCCCGAGCACGCGCGTCGTGGATCACCAGGATCCGCCGCTTGAAGCGCGCCATGTACAACGCGGCGCTCAGACCGCCGGGGCCGGCGCCAACGATGATGCAGTCCCAGAGGTCGGGTGTAGGGGCCATCGCATTGCTCTCCGATCAGCGGACCCAAACAACTCGGGGAGCGGTGGCCCGGATGCAGCCCGCCGAAAAAACTTTTTGGAGGTGGGCTTTCCGGGCAGCGATTCGCCAAACCGTGCCGTTCTCCCCGTTCGAGAGGGGCGCGGACCATCGTCGTGCCGGCAGACGCGGGAGGAGAATTTCAGCACCTAGCCAAGCGTGGTGTCGAGGAACATCATTGCTGCGAGACCGACCATCAGGCCCGACGTTGCGCTCCCACCCCCCGAGATGCGCGTGTGCAGATCAGGAATGATTTCAGAGGCGACGACATAGATCATCGCGCCGGCGGCAAACCCAAGTCCCCACGGCAGAAACGTTGCAGCGACCGAAACCAAGGCTACTCCGGCCAGCCCTGCGACGGGTTCGACCATACCGGAAGCGAGCGCCCAAAGCACTGAACTGCGGCGGGAATAACCCAGGCTCGCCAACGAACCCGCGACTGCCAATCCTTCCGGAAGGTTCTGAAGGCCGATGCCTAGGGCCGTTGCGGACCCGGCGCTGAAGCTGCCGCTTCCAAAGCTGACGCCCACTGCCATTCCCTCTGGAAAGTTATGTAGGGTAATCGCCGCAACAAATAGCCAGACGCGCCGAAAATTTGCGTCCGCAATCGCTCGCGGCCCCAACCCAATCTTGTCGAGGGGGGGCACCAGAGCATTGAGCTTTGCTAAAGTGAAACCCCCGAGGAGTACCGCCGCGACAACGGTTGCCGACGCAATCACTTTGCTGGCGCCGGAAGCCTGCGCCTGCTCAATTCCTGGAATAATCAAAGAAAAGAAAGATGCGGCGAGCATCACCCCAGCCGCGAATCCAAGCATCAGGCTTTCCTGCCGCTCGCTGGGTCTTCCCATCCCGAGCACGGGCAGCGCACCAACGGCAGTCGCCAATCCCGCAAGCAAGCTGCCCACGAAGCCCGCCCAAATTATAGACGTGTCCAATTTAGCCCTCGTTTCGTTGCGGCCCGCGTAGAGAGCCCGCTGGAGGACAACCGCAAACGAGTGGGACGCCGACGGTTACGGCAGCGTCCCGCCTCACCTATTTCGGCGCGGCTTCCTCGGCCATTGCGACCGCAGCCTCGACGTCGGCGGCGCCGCCCATATCGCCGCTCGAGGTTCGGCCCGCTCCTGCACCTGCTCCCAAATCCGCGCCGGTCATCGGATCGGACGCGGGATCGGACATTGTTCGCGCAGCCAGTTTTTTCAAAACGGCGACATCCGCTTTTGTCAGCTCCACAGTCGGCGCCCCGCTGCCGTCGTCCATCGGAACATTCGCCTCCAGGTCGTCAACTCGGTCCCACTGATCGCCGGAATTCCAGGGCCCGTCGACATCGCCCTCACCTTGCGAGGTGTTGACATACATGCTCGCAAATCGCTCCAGCCCCGGCAACTTGCCCGGCGGGAAGTTATCCTCGATCGCGTAAAGCGCCTTCTCGAAAGATTTCTGGTGCGCGATCTCCCGCGTCATAAGGAAGCCAAGCGCTTCCTTGATTCCGGGATCATCGGTAATGTTGATAAGCCGCTCGTAGACGATTTTGGCGCGGCTTTCGGCCGCGATATTCGAACGCAAGTCCGCCGTCGGTTCCGATCGAGAATCGATATAAGCCGCTGTCCACGGGACCCCAGCCGAGTCCGTCAGCGAAGGCCCTCCGCCGAACAAAAGCGCTTCTTTTGCGCTGCTGCCCGTACTCCCGATCATTCCGTAAAGCTCGGTCTCTTCCATCTGACCTTCCGACAGCTGGGCTTTTACACCCTTGTTGAGCATGGCCACGATCGAACCGATCACCTCCAGGTGACTTAGCTCCTCCGTTGCAATGTCGAGGAGCAGATCCTTACGCCCGGGGTCATCTTCGCCAAGCCCCTGGGTGAAGTAGCGCATGGCGGCCGCCAGTTCGCCGTCGGCTCCGCCGAACTGTTCAAGCATCATGGAGGCAAGTTTCGGGTTCGGCTCACCCACTCGCACGGTGTATTGCAGCCGCTTGTTGTGCATAAACATGGTAAATCTCCGAGGATGGTCATCTATAACCTCTTCTCGTCAGACCCGTTCCCCGCGATTACCTAAATTAACGTGAGTTATCAATCATTTATATTTTGAAAGCGGCGGAACCTAACTAATAAAACAGCATTGCATGGCCCCCGCCGGCCAACTTCGATCCGAGCGCCGCGCTTGCGCATGGCCACACCATGCCGAAGCTCTTCGAGAGCTCACCGAGCCAGCAACTGCGAAGGAACAGAGCCGCTGTGCCGCGAGGCCAACTCCCGAAGCATTTGGGCAATGTCCGCATTCCACATCCCACCCGTTGCGGACACCAACCTGCGCCCTCTAAGCGTAGGCAATGTGCAACGAATACGCCCGAAAAGTCGCCCTCGGCCAAGCCAAGGAGGGATTTAGTCAGGTCCGCCTGCCGCTCCGTTTCCCGGAAGGGGCTCCGAACCTGGCTCCGTTAGACAGCATAAAAATCACCGACACTGGCACGATCGTCCGGGCGAACGTCCACGGGGAAGCGGAGCTGGTCCAGCGCCGATGGAGCTGGCCAGGTCCCAACGGTAAGCCTGTCTACAACTTCCGATCCGATGGCCGTGAATTCACCAGCGGACGCTGCCTTATCATTGCCGACGGCTTCTATGAATTCACGAAGCACACCGACCCAACCAGCAAGCGAAAGCATAAGTGGCTTTTCACCAAGGCCGATGAGCCGTGGTTTTGCATCGCCGGGATCTGGCGGACGAGCGACGTGGGGGAGGCGTACACGATGCTGACGACTGAGCCAGGCCCGGACGTGGCGCCGTATCACGGCCGACAGATCGTGGTGCTCAACCGGACCGATTGGGCGGCATGGCTAGACCCGGGCATCTCAGCCAAGGATATCATCAAGCCGCTTCCCGCCGGCAGCCTCGAGGTCACCCAGATTTGCTGAAGGACAAGACGATGGCGAAATCCGAAGAACCGAGCGACCACGACATGCTGGCGCTATGACTGCCTTGTCCGAGCGCGTGGGAGCCATCCACACAGGACATTCGGGCTTCAGGTGCGAACGACGCCTTGTGGCCGTCTGCAGAAGGGCAGCTTTTGATCGTTCGGCGGTAATAGCTGCCGTTCGCCTGCCCTAGCGTGCGGCCGCATGACGTTCTGGCGGCCAGCTGGACCCATAACTCGGCTTGCGCGCTCGTATGACGTTCTTCCTTGCAGTCGCCGAGATTATCTGGTGTTTCCCACCATGGGGCGGGGGCCTAGGTGAATGTAGCTGCTGATGAACCTCCCCAACCGTTCCACATCGAACGAAGCTGCCCGCCTGGCCGCGTTGCGGCGCTACGACGTTCTCGACACGCCTCCTGACGGAGCTTTCGACCGCATCACGGCGATGGCGGCTAAGCTGTTCTCTGTGCCCATATCGATCATAAGTTTGGTCGACACCGACCGCATCTGGTTCAAGTCACATCACGGAGTGGATGCGGAACAGATCGACCGGCTACCGGGTCTCTGTGCGTCGGCCGTTCTTCAAGATGATCCGTGGGTTCTGACGGACGCGCAGCGGGACATTCGCGCTCTGACAAACCCGCTGGTAGCAGGAGAATTTGGCCTTCGCTTCTACGCTGGCGTTCCGCTTCGAACCAGCGACGGCTTCAATCTTGGCACCTTGTGCGTGATCGACCGAGAACCTCGCGAGGTGTCGCAGGAGGAATTGAGGCTGCTGAGTGACCTGGCTGCATTGGTCATGGATCAAATGGAGCTTCGTCTCGGCGCCCGACGAGCGGTTGGAGACCTGCGCGGGGTGCTCGCCGAACGAGACCAGCAGGCAGAGCGGGCGCGGCACGCGGAGCGGCGGCTAAACGCCGTGCTCGACAACGCCAGTGTCGCCATTCTGATGATCGATCCGAACCAACAATGCTCCTACATGAATGCTGCCGCGGAACGATTGACCGGCTACACACTGGAGGAAATCC
>JAQGLH010000144.1 GCA_028293005.1 Alphaproteobacteria bacterium | reverse complement strand
GGCGCGAGCTACGGCTACATCTACATCCGCTCCGAATATCCGCATGCGATCCGCGCGATGGGCCGCGCGATCGAGACTGCGCGCATGGCGGGGATGCTGGGGGCACGCCTCCTCGGCTCGGACCATCAATTCGATATCGAGATACGCGTCGGCGCCGGCGCCTACGTCTGCGGTGAGGAAACCTCGCTGCTCGAGAGCATCGAGGGCAAGCGCGGCGAGGTCCGCGCCAAGCCGCCACTTCCGGCGCATGTCGGTCTGTTCGGCCGGCCGACCGTGATCAACAACGTGCTCTCGCTCGCCGCCGTCCCGTTCATCCTCGCCGAGGGCGGGCAAGCCTAGGCCGATTTCGGCATGGGCCGCTCGCGCGGGACGATGCCGATCCAGCTCGCCGGCAACGTCCGCAACGGCGGCCTGTTCGAGACGCCGTTCGGAATCACGCTCGGCGAGCTGGTCGAGGACATCGGCGGCGGCGCGCTGTCCGGGCGCCCGGTACGCGCGGTGCAGGTCGGCGGCCCGCTCGGGGCCTATTTCCCGCCGAGCCTGTTCGACACGCCATTCGATTATGAGGCGTTCACGGCCGCCGGCGGGCTGATCGGCCATGCCGGCATCACCGTGTTCGACGACAGCGTCGACATGGCGCGGATGGCGCGCTTCGCGCTCCAATTCTGCGCCGCCGAAAGCTGCAGCAAATGCACACCCTGCCGGCTCGGCTCGACGCGCGGGATCGAAGTGATGGACAAGATCATCGCCGGCGAAAATGTCGCCGCCAATGTCGAGCTGATCGAGGACCTGTGCGAGACGATGAAGTTCGGATCGCTCTGCGCGCTTGGCGGTTTTACCCCTTATCCGGTATTGTCCGCCCTGTCGCATTTTGCGCAGGACTTCGGCCACGCGCCCGCACCGGATTTGGAGCACTCGCAATGACTTTGATCCGCGAAGCCGACCATGGCACGCCCGCCTCTGCAGCTGTCTCCGGCGCCGCTTCCGACACGGTGTCGCTGACGATCGACGGCGTTGCGGTCGAGGTGCCCGCCGGCACGTCGGTGATGCGTGCGGCGAGCTTGATGGGGACCTCGATCCCCAAGCTCTGCGCGACCGATACCCTCAAGGCGTTCGGCTCCTGCCGGGTCTGTCTGGTCGAGATCGACGGCCGCAGCGGCACTCCTGCCTCGTGCACCACGCCGGTCGGCGAAGGCATGGTCGTGCACACCCACAGCGACCGCCTCGCCAAGCTGCGCAAGGGGGTGATGGAGCTCTACGCATCCGATCATCCGATGGCGGCGCTCGAGACGCTCGAGGCGCAGACCGAGTTCAGGGAGGTGATCGAGGCGGTCGGGCTCAGCGAGATCCGCTACGAACCCCGCGCCACCCATCTCGATTGCCCGCAGGACGTCTCTAACCCCTATTTCGCTTTCGATCCCGGCAAATGCATCGTCTGCTCGCGCTGCGTGCGCGCCTGCGACGAAATCCAGGGAACGTTCGCACTGACGATCAGCGGGCGCGGGTTCCAGGCCCACGTTTCCGCCAGCCAGGATGAACCCTTCCTGCAGTCGGAATGTGTTTCGTGCGGCGCCTGCGTCCAGGCCTGCCCGACCGGTGCGCTCCAGGAGAAGAAGATCGCCGAGGTCGGCCTTCCCGAGCACAGCGTCATCACCACCTGCGCTTATTGCGGCGTCGGCTGCACGTTCAAGGCCGAGATGCGCGGCGAGGATGTGGTCCGCATGGTGCCGTGGAAGGACGGCAAGGCCAACCGCGGCCACAGCTGCGTCAAGGGTCGCTTCGCCTGGGGCTATGCCACCCACCGGGAACGGATCCTCAACCCGATGATCCGCAGCTCGATCGACGAACCGTGGCGCGAGGTGAGCTGGGAAGAAGCAATCGCCTATACCGCGTCCGACTTCCGCCGGCTGCAGGAGAGATACGGCACGCGGTCGATCCGCGGCATCACCTCATCGCGCTGCACCAACGAGGAGACATTCCTCGTCCAGAAACTGGTGCGCGCCGGCTTCGGCAACAACAATGTCGATACCTGCGCGCGCGTCTGCCACAGCCCGACCGGCTATGGCTTGAAGACGACGTTCGGCACCTCCGCCGGAACCCAGGATTTCGACAGCGTCGATCAGAGCGAGATCGTCGTGATCATTGGCGCCAACCCGACCGATGGCCACCCCGTGTTCGCCTCCCGCCTCAAGCAGCGACTCCGCAAAGGCGCGCGGCTGATCGTGATCGATCCGCGGCGCATCGACATCATCCGCACGCCGCATGTCGAGGCCGATTACCACCTGCCGCTGCGGCCGGGCACCAACGTGGCGGTGCTGACCGCGATGGCGCATGTCATCGTCACCGAGGCGCTGGTCGACGAGAGCTTCGTGCGTGAGCGCTGCGATTGGGACGAATTCGCCGAATGGGCCGAATTCGTCGCGCGCGCCGAACATTCGCCCGAGGCGGTCGAGCAATATACCGGCGTTCCCGCCGGCGACCTGCGCGGCGCCGCGCGCCTCTATGCGACCGGCGGCAACGGCGCGATCTATTACGGGCTCGGAGTCACCGAGCACAGCCAGGGTACGACGACGGTGATGGCGATCGCCAATCTCGCGATGGCGACCGGCAACATCGGCCGCCCCGGCGTCGGCGTGAATCCGCTGCGCGGCCAGA
>JAQGLH010000139.1 GCA_028293005.1 Alphaproteobacteria bacterium | reverse complement strand
GGCGAGCGCGGCGATCTCGTCGATCGGCAGCAGCCCCGCGATCGCCGCGACGAGCAACGCGGTGATCAAGGTGATGCGCATCGGCGTGCCGCGCGCCGAAACCTTTGCCAGCGCGATCGGCAGCAGCCCGTCGCGCGCCATAACGAAGAAGATCCGGCTTTGGCCGTAGAGGAAGGCGAGCAAGACGGTCGGCAGCGCGATCACCGCCGAGGCGGCGAGATAGGTCGCTGCGCCGCTTCGCCCGAGCGCGCGAAGGATCAGCGCCAGCGGCTCGGGGGTGTTCGCGAATGACACGAAACGGAGCGCCCCGACCGCTGCGATTGCGACCGCCATGTAGATGATGACGCAGGCGATCATCGAGCCGACGATGCCGATCGCGAGATCGCGGCCGGGGTTCTTGGCTTCCTCGGCTGCGGTGGCGATGGCGTCGAAACCGTAAAAGGCGAAGAAGATGATCGCCGCCGCTGCCATCACGCCGCGCTCGACGCCGTCGCCGCCCATCGATTTGCCGAAGCCGTAAGGCATGAAGGGCTCGAAATTGGCGGAATCGAAATAGGGCAAGGCCACGGTCACGAACACCACCAGCGCGACGATCTTGACGATGACCAGGACGACATTGATCGTCGCGCTTTCGCGCGTCCCGAGGATCAGCAGGCCCGCGACGACGAAGATGATGAAGATCGCGGGCAAATTGGCGATCCCGCCCAGCTCCGGACCGCGCGCCCATTCGAGCGGGAACGACAGCGCCCCCTGGAGCAAGGGCGTCGCATAGCCCGACCAGCCGACGGCGACCGCGCTCACCACCAGCGAATATTCGAGGATCAGGCTCCAGCCGATGATCCAGGCGACAAGCTCGCCGATCACCACGTAGGAATAGGTGTAGGCGCTGCCCGAGGCCGGGATCATCGTCGCCATTTCGGCATAGGCGAGCGCGGCGCAGGCACAGATCAGCCCGGCGATTGCGAACGAGACGATCACCGCGGGCCCGGCCCGGTCGGCGCCGACGCCGATCAACGTCAGGATGCCCGCGCCGACGATGGCGCCGATCCCAAGCGCGATGAGATGCGGCCAGCCGAGGCTGCGCCGCAGCCGCTGGTCGGGATGGAGATGCTCGGTATCGAGATTAGGCTTCCTGGCGTTCCAGCCCGCCATCGCACCTCCCCTTCGCACCGCTAATAATCCTTCGAGATCCGCGCGTTGACGCTTTGCCGCCCGATCGTCGAGATGGTCGAGAGGATCGAGAGCCAGCGCGTGATCTGATATTCGAGCCGGGTCGCCGAATAGCCGCGCGTGTCGGTGATCACCTCCACGTAGACGCGGCGGCCGATATACTTGCCCGCCGCGATCGACGTCCCCTGGCCGGTGGCGATGTCGGCCGGGAGGATGCGCAGCCGGTCCAGCCCGATCGCGCCGCGCACGGCGTTGATCGGGTCGAGTCCGCCGCCGGTGTTGTTGAGTGCCGCGACCGCCGCGGCAAGCTGCACCGCCTCGGGTGCCGACAGATTGGTGATCGACGTGCCGAACAGCAATCGGCTCAGCAGCTCGTCCTGCGGCATCGCCGGCGTGCTGGTGAAGCTGATCTCCGGCCTTTGCCCGCGCCCGGTGACGTGGATCGTCGCATTGACCCCCTGGACGCCGCCTTCGGCAGTGATGTCGAGGATCGGGTTTGGCGGGCTTTCGCCGACGAAACGGATCGTGCCGCGGTCGAGATCGAACCTGCGGCCGGCGAAATCGTAGGTCCCGCGGACCAAGGTCGCCGATCCGGTGATCCGCGGCTCGGCGACCGTGCCGTTGATCTTCAACGCCGCGCCCCACTCGCTGTTAATGCCTAGCCCGGTCACGCGCAGCCGGTTGCGCGCGCTGACGTTGAAATCGAGCCGCCACGGCGCACCCGGCTGCGGCGGAAGCGGCTCGTCGTCGGGCCGGTTGATCTCGCGGATGTCGAGCCGCGGGACTTGCGCGGCCGCGGTCGCGGCACCGAGCCTGAAGCTGCCGGTGACGAGACGCACGTCTCCGGAGATCGTACCGCCCGAACCGTCCGATTTGATGGCGATCGGCCCTGTCACCTGCGCCTTCAAATCGTCGCGATCGATCAGCTGCGCCGCTTCCGCCTCGACCGCGAGGTCGATGCCGAAACCCCGCGCCGATGCCAGGTCGAAGCTGCCGCGTCCGGCCACCGTGCCGCCATGCTTGGTCGTGCCACTGAAGCTGTCGAGCACCAGCCGGGATCCGCCGAAGCGTCCGCTCGATTTGAAATTCTCGATAACCGTGCCGATCACCGGGCTTTCGAGGCGGGCCTTCTCCGTCTGAAGCGATCCGCGAATCACCGGGTCGTGCAGCGTCCCGCGGGCATCGGCGCCGACCGCGACCGGACCGCTGATGTCGATCAGCTCGATGCCGGTCAGCCGCCACAAAGTGTCGGCCGGGCCATTGTAGCGGAGCTGCGCGAATAGCGGCGCACGCGACACCCGCTCGAGCAGGCCGCCGCCGCCGCCGATCGGGGAAATCCGCGCCTGCGCCCGCCCGATCGTCTTGCCCTCGCTCACTGCAACCGCGCGCATCGCGGCATTGACGCCGTCGAGCTTCGCGATGAGGCCGACGTCGACCGGCTTGGATGCGAGCACCAGCCCGGCGCGTGTCAGACCGCGAATGCGCAGATTGACGTCGCCCACCGGCGGCGCCGCGCCGCTTGCTGCGCGATAGTTGAACGTTCCCGAGGCAATCCCGCCGAGGCCGAGCTGGGGATAAGCGATGTCGAACACGGTCAACGGCATCGCCTCCACCCGTGCGCCGATCTCGGTGCGGCCGGATCCGAACAGTCCCGAGACGTTTGCGGTGCCTCCGGCGAAGCGCAGCGCCGTCGGCGCGAGGCGCCAGCCGTCACCCTCGCGGGTGAACTGCGCCGGCTGCGTGAATATGATCGGACGGCCGTCCACTGTTCCGCTGCCGCTCAGCCGGATACTCCCCGGCGCGACATCGGCGGCAGCCGTGAAGCTGAAAGCGCGTCCCCGTGCGCCGGCGAGGGTCGCGCGGACCTGTCCGCTGCCGCCGCGGAGCTTGACCGTGGCATCGAGATTGGCGAGCGACAACGCGCCGCTGCTCACACCGCGCACACCGACCGTCGCATCGATCGAAGTGCCATTCGGATCGAGCAAGGCAATCGCATCGAGCTGGCCGCGCCGGATCGAGATCGGCGGCGGCCCCGCGAACTTGGCGTCCTGTGCGGTCATATGCGCTTCGATGCGCTGCATGCCGCGTAGCGGGCTGAACAGCAGGCGTCCGTCGAGCCCGCCACCGGCGACATCGAGCCTGCCGAGGAAGCCGCCTGGATCGGAGCGAAGGCTGCCGGTCGCATTGGTGCTCGAGACGTTGAGCGCGGCGACCTCGATCACTGCCGGGCCCGCCCGCGGAAGCAGGATCGCACCGTGCGACGTGAACGGACCCAGGGTCGACCGGCCGGCTGCGCGATAGGCGAAGCCCTGCGCCGTCGGATCGAGGTTGAGCAGCACGTCGGCGAGGCCGAGGCCGTCCATCGGCCGCTTGAGCCGGATCTCCAGCCTGGGCCGATCGATCCGGCCGTCGAGCATCAGCGCGAGCGGCCCGTATTGGCGCTGCACGCCCGATCCTTCGAAATGAAAACTGCCGTCCCGCCGTCGATACCCGTTGCCGGTAATCCGGATCGCCGGTCCGGTCAGCCGCAGGTTCTGGAAATGGATCACGCCGTCCGCGCCGCGCACGAGGCCGGTGTCGATCTGCGGCAGCCCCCCGGCGAGTCCGGCGAGAAACTTGTTGTCGAACCGGCGGACCCAGGCGCGTCCCCGCCCGGTCACCAAAGTGCCGCGGCCGGGTGCAGGCACGACCTTGAGCTCGGTGGTCACATCGATGATCCCGAGCCCGGGGATCAGATAGCGCGTCATGCCGCCCGACAGCACGATATCGTAGCGGCCGGTCCTGAGGTCGACGAGCAGGCTGACCTTGCCCTTGAGCTTGTCCGAGCTCAGCGCCAGCCCCTCCCCGCTCAAGCGCTGCGGCGTCACCTTGAGGACGCCGCGGACGCTGAGATTGGCGAGGATCCCGCCCGCGACCGCGCCGATCCCGGTCACGCGGCGCGCGCTGAGCCGGATCGGCACGCTCAGCGGGGCGCGCGACAAGCGTCCGCTGCCTTCGGCACGAAGATCGTCGAACCCTGTCGCGTCGAATGCGACGTGCGGCGAGGTCAGGCGATAGGCGAAATTCGCCTGCCCGAACGGCCCGTTGAGCAGCATCGTCAGCCGCACCGTCCGACCGGTCATGTTGGTGAACAGCGCCGGCGGGCGGAGCAGGTCGATCCCGGTGCGGACGCCGTCGAAGCTGCTCGTGGCGAGATCGATCACACCTGCGCTTTCGACCTTGAGCGACGGCGAGCGCAGCGACAAACGGCCGTCCAGCCGCCGGTCTGCGAGCGTTGCAGCGGCTGCGACATCGATGCGCGGGCTTGTCAGCCGCGCGCCCTTGCCGGTGAGGAACTGCGCGGGCGCGAGCCGGCCGGCGAGGCTGTAGCGTCCTTGCCGTGCCCGCAGCGCGAGCCGCGCGGCCGGCCGTCCGGACAGGTCCAGCGCCGCGCTGCCCGTCCAGGCCGACCAGTCGCCGTCGCCTTGAACCACCAGCTTGATCGGGCGCTTCGTACCGGCCATCGTGCCGCTGACGCTGTTCGCCGGTGCATCGAGGCGCACGCCGAGATCGAACTTCTTGCGGTCGGGCTCCGCATCGAGCGCGAGCGCGAGCCGCTCGCCGCCGCGTACCGAGGCTGAGAGATGGACGATCGCGCGACCGGAGCGGACATCGGCGTCCCCGGCCAGCCGCGCGATCCGGCGCTCGCCCGTGACGCCTTTTTCGAAACGAAGCTGCGCGATCTCGAGCCGACCGATCTTGATGTCGAAGCTCGGCAGGATCGGCCCCGGCTTGGTGCTCGGCCTGAGCTTGGGCAGACGGTGGACGATCACCAGCTCGGAAGTCAGCTCGTCGATCGCCAGCCGGTTCCCGAGCCAGGCGGTCGGATGCCAATCGAGCTCGATCAGCGACGATTCGGCGAACAGTCCTTGCGGATCATAGACGCGCACGTCGCGGAGCCGGGTGGAGCCCCATATCGAGCCTTCGATGCGGCCGATGCGGATCTTGAGCCCAGATGCCGGGCTGATCTCGGCGATTCGGTCGACGAGGAAGCGGTGGCCGGGTCCGGTATCGAGCGAAGCGATCAGCGCGGCGAGCAGCACGATCAAGCCCGCCACCAGCCCAAGCGCGATCCGGATGATGCGGGTCCGCCAACGCCGACGCCGCCGGATTAGGGGCTCGTCCCCCTGCTTTGGATCCTCCTCCATCAGAATGCCTGGCCGAGCGAGACGTAGACCGCGATCCGCGGCTCGCCGGAACGCCGAGCGATCGGCGTCCCGACATCGATGCGGATCGGACCGAAATTGCTGTGGTAGCGCAGGCCGATGCCGGTCCCGAAGCGCAGGCTGTCGAGATGCGGCAATGGCGAGGTGTAGATGTTTCCGGCATCGACGAACGGAACGATCCCGAAATTGCCGACGCGCACTCGCGCCTCGAGCGCGAACTCGGCAAGGCTGCGTCCGCCGATCGGGTCGTTGAAGATCGGATCGCGAGGGCCGAGATCCTGGTAGCCATAGCCGCGGACCGAGCCGCCGCCGCCCGCGTAGAAGCGGCGGGACGGCGCGATCCGGTCGCGGCTTGCGCCGACGATCGTGCCGAGCCGGACGCGCGTGGCGATGACGACACGGCTCGAGACCGGCTGATAGAAGCTTCCGTCGATCTGGGCCCGTGCATAGCCGAACGCGCCGTTCTGCAGCGATAGCTCGGGTGACAGACGGCCCGAGAGGCGGAAGCCCTTGGTCGGGTCGAGCAGATCGTTGGAACCGTCATAGCTGAGCGTCGTCGGCAGCGCGCCGATCAGGAAGGTGCGGTGCCGCGTGGTCGCGGTCGCGACGTCGACATCCTTCTCGTCGCTGGCGACCAGCTCGGTGCCCAGCGACCAAGTCCATTTCTTCTGCCAGATGATGTTCGTCTCGCGCTCGATCCCCGCACCCATCTGGAAAGTGTCGGCGGTGTAGGCGTCCTGCCTGACGTGGCTGATCGCGGCTTGCGCGGTGAGCACCTGGTCGCGTCTGCGGAAATTATTCTGGCGAAGCGACGCGCCGATCAATTGCTCGCGCGTCCCGGCGACGCCGCGGATCGTCACCGCGCCTTCCGGCTTGATCATATTGCGGTGCTGCCAGCTTGCCTCCAGCCGCAGGCCTTCGCCGGTGCCATAGCCGATCTCGCCCGCCACCGTGTGCACCGGCGCCGGCTCGAGCGCCACGGCGATATCGACGACCTCGCTGCCTTGCCGCGCCACCGGCCGTATCGTTGCCGACGAGACGAGGCCGGTGGCGATCAGCGCCCGCCGAAGATCGTCGATGCGCGAAGCGGCGTAGCGATCGCCGGTGCGAAAGCGTGCGATCGTCTGGATATGCCGCGCGCTGAAAAGCTTCTTTCCCTCGACGGTGATGCGGCCGAACTGCCGACGGCCGTTGGGCTGGACCGGCATCGTCAGCGTTGCGGTCCGGGTCCCATGGTCGACGACGATGTCGCGCGCCCCGACCTCCGCGAACGGATAGCCGCGATCGCCCAGCGCGAGGCGCAGCGCCGCCTCGCCCGTGATCACCCGTGCCGATTCGACGGGGTCCTGGGGCTTGACCGCGAATGCCTCCCGCAGAGCAGGGGCGTCGTCGCCCGCCTGCTCGAGGCCTGGCAACCGAACTTCGGCAAAATGATAGAGCGGGCCGGGATTCGCGACGAGCGTCACAGTGACTCGCCTGCCCGCGTCCTCGGCCTCGACCTTGGTGTCGACCAGGGCATCATAATAGCCGTGCGCCCGCAGCAATTCGGCGAGCAGGTCGGCGTCCTCGCGCGCGCGGCGGTCGATCTGGGCAGCATTCGCCGGATCGTCGCGGTTTGCCTGGAGCGTCGACAATTGATTGAACTGGTCGGTCAGCTCCTCACCGGCGACCTCGCCAAGCCCCTCGAGGCGGACATTATAGGAGCGCACCAGCGCTTCGTCGGCGATCGAGCTGGTGGGGGTTTGCGAAATCGCGCTGCCCGGCTGCTCCTCGCTCGGCTGATCGTTGAGCGTCGGCCAGTCCACGCCAAGCCCCGGCATCGGATCGAGCGGCGCGGAAGGATCCAGCGGGGCATTCAGCTCCCCCAAGCCATCCACACCTTGCGCAGCCGCCCGGTCGTGACCGAAATTAAGGGCCGCAACGACCAATGCGGCCGTCACACACCGCCGCATAGCAACTTGCAACATAGCGCGAATCTAGCGGGGGCAATCAAGCTCCGCCAGCGCAGAATAGCGATTGAGCAGCGACTAAAAAGCGTTTGGCTTCAGCGCGAACAGCCTGCGGGCCGCGCTGCTTGAAGTCGCGGCTTAATGGATGGTGCCGGGCGCATCCTTGACGGCGAGCATTTCGATCGTGCGCTCGGCTTGCCGCCAGCGGCAGAAGTGGATGACGTTGCCGACGGTCCGGCTCTTGTCGGCGCGCGACGCCGCCTCGATCCCCGCATGCTCGCCGAAGCGCGCGATCAGCTCATTCGCGTCCGCGAGCGCGGCGCGATCGATAGGGTGGATCTGGTTTTGCAATTTTCGACCCTGGCTTGCCTGTCTGGACCGCTGCTCTAGCCCGCTTTCCCTAAAAATTGCCGCGCCGATGTCGTCAACGCGCGATTCACCAAAGCCGGTGCTGGCGATTCCGCCGTCGACCTGCCATGGCGCGCGCGATGAAAAGAACAGGCAACAATCGGCCCCGCGCAGGCGGATTTCTCCTCGCCCTGGCGATCGTCGTAGGCGCCTTGCTTGGGGTGTTTCTCGGCCAGCCGAGCATCGGCTTCCTGGCCGGAACCGCGGTCGGCCTGACCCTGCTCGGGCTGATCTGGCTGGTCGATCGGCGCTAGCGTGCCCATGCGGCCCGCCGATCAGGCGATCCGCCGCCCTGCCCATACCACCCGCCCGATGATGTCGATCGAGCTCAGCTCGCATTCGGGCCAGGTTGGATAAGCTCGATTGTCGCTCTTGATCGAGACGCGGCGGCTCGACGGGTTCAGCGCCAGCCGTTTGACGATCAGCGCATCGTCGATCCGCAGCACATAGATGCCGTCGCGGAGCCGTTCGCTCACTCCGCTGCAATCGACGAGGATCTCGTCACCGTCGGCGAGGTTCGGGACCATCGAATCCCCTTCGACACGAATGATCGACAGCCGCTGGGTGTCGCCCTGGACCAGCGCGCGCAACCACTTCTGATCGAACGCGAACTGTGTTCTTGCGCTCTCGTCGCCGCCCAGCGCGCCGGCCCCCGCGGCCGCCTCGACGTCGAGGCGGGGAACAACGACGAGATCGCCGTCGCTTCGCCCCGCCCCGCCCGGGACCATGCCCGGCGGCCCGCCCAGCAGCGCGTCGGGCACGTTGAAATAGCGCGCCAACAGCCGCCGGTCCTCCTCGGCAAGCCGCTTCGGCACACCCCGCTTTATATATTGCTGCACATAGGCGCGGTTGCGTCCGATCAGCCGAGAGAGGCTGGCATAATCCTCGCCGCGCTCCTCGATGAGCCGCTGCAATGCTCCGCGTGGATCCATGATCGCAGTCTATCGATAGGAATTTCCCTAGACAAGTAGGAAATGCCCGCTCATGGAACAGAAGGGAAACGACGACTCGCTGAGACAAGGCTATGAACATGCTGCCCATGAACCTGCTGCGACGTATCGAGCTTTATCTCGCGCGGAGCGGAACCGCCGCCGCGCGGTTCGGGCGCGACGCGCTCGGCGACCCCCGGTTCGTGTGGGATTTGCGCAACGGCCGGCAGCTTCGCGCGCGAACTGTGCAGCGCGTCTCGTCGTACCTCGATGCACGGGAAATCGGAGCGAGCGCGGAGCGAGCTCAGATCGATTGATCCGCGCCGCGGTCAGCCGCGGCTTGCCATCCGCTGGAGCTCGTCGAGCGCGGCCTGCAGGCGATTGTCGGCCGGCTCGGGCGGCGACCCCGGCGACGCGGCGGCGAGCGGCCATTCGCAAGCGGCAAGACCGGCGTCGAGCCGTTCGATCAGATGCGACACGCTTTCGCTGCGTCCGTCGGGCAGCGGCAGCCGCGCCATCAGCGCCTCGGTGCTGATATCCTCATCGTCGGCCGGCACTTCGGCCTCGTCTGCGACCTGATCGTGTCGCAGATCCAGCAGATCGTCATGATCCGTTTCACTGGGGGCCGCCCAAGCGGCCTCTGGAAGTGTGGTCGCCACGGGCGCGGGGTCGGATTCGAGCGATGGTGCGGGCTCGGTCCCCTCGACCGTTTCGGAAGCCTCGGCAGGCTCGTCCACGGCGAATGCGCCTGCCTCGAATGCGCCAGGCATATCGATTTCTTCAGCCCTTTGGCCGGGAACGGTGGCTGCCATGTCTAGCCACCGCGAATCCGACACGAAATCATCTTCGCCCGGCTCGCCGAGGTCAGATCCGGCAAAAATGGGCCGGCGGAGTGGTGCGTCCGGATGTGCATCGGCGCGGCGCACGCGCGGTGCGAACCATTCCGGCTCCGCCACGATCTCGGTCCGCTGTTTCCCCCAGCGATCGAGGCCACTGAGCAACAGCCAGACCGAAACGAAGCTTGTCGCTGCGCCGGCTGCCATCACCGCCAGCCGCGCTGTGCTGCCGAGCGGCGGCTGCGCGGCCGACAGGACCAGCGGGAGACCCGCGCCATCGATAAGCGATGCAAAAACATCCGCCGGCATTGCGAAAATCGCGAAAGCCATCGAACAGGCCGCGAAAGCGGCAATCGTCGCGTTCAGCGCACTTGCGCGGCTTCTTCCCTTTGCTTTCATCACGATCAAAGCGCCTTGCCGGTTAATCTTTGGTAAGCAGGAATGTAGCGTGAAATATTTGACGACCAGTTACGATCGCGCTCGACGTACCGCCGGGCGACTTCGCGTCGCTGTTCCCACTTGCCGCGATTGGCGAAGAGCGTGTCGAGCGCGGCCGCCAGCGCAGCGGGGTCGCCCGCAGCAAACAGGGTCCCGGTGACTCCGTCCTCGATCAGCTCGCGGTGACCGCCGACGTTGGAGGCTACCACGAGCTTGCGCTGCGCCATCGCCTCCAGCGGCTTGAGCGGCGTGACGAGCTCGGTGAGGCGCATCGCCTTGCGCGGATAGGCGAGCACGTCGATCAGGCTATAATAGAGCTCGACTTGCTCGTGCGGCACGCGGCCGATGAAGTGGATGCGAGCGCTCGCCGGCGAGGCCGATGCCTGCGCCTTGAGCTGTTCCTCGACCGGACCGCCGCCGACGAGCAGGAGATGTGTGTTCGGACGCTTGGCGAGCAGCAACGGCATCGCCGCGATCAGATCGTCCAGTCCCTCGTAATCGTAGAAGGAGCCGATGAAACCGATCACGTCGGCCCCGGTGAGCCCGTGGCGGCCGGCGAAGGCCGGATCGGGCAGGATCGGGTTTCCGAACATGGTCATGTCGACCCCATTGGGCGCGACGATGATCTTGTCGGGCGCGATCCCGCGGCTGACCAGATCCTTGCGCAAGCCTTCGCAGATTACCGCGACCGCATCGGCATGGCGCGCGGCGTGCGTTTCGAGCATCCGTGTCGCCCGATAGCGGAGCGAATTTTCGGTGCCGGTGCCGTTGCCGACCGCCGCATCTTCCCAAAAGGCGCGGATTTCGTAGAGCAAGGGCAAACCACGCTTTTTCGCGACCCTCAGCGCAGCGATCGCATTGAGCACCGGTGAATGGACGTGAAGCTGATCGGGCTTCCATTCGTCGACGAAGCGCTCGAGGCGCGCGGCAAGGGCGCCGATCTCGCGCCATTCGCGCAGCGGCGGCCGGCTTACCTTCGGAGCGGGCGTGCGGTGAAAGGTGATGCCTTCGCACGTTTCGGGGTCGGCCCCCGCCACGATATGGCGTGGTCCGGTGAGGCAGGCGACCTCCCAGCCCCTCGCCATCTGCGCTCTGACGATCGCCCGCGTGCGGAACGAATAGCCGCTGTGCAGCGGCAGGCTATGGTCGAGAATGTGCAAGATGCGCATTCGTTCGCTCTCGCACGACAACCTTAACGGCCCGTCAACCGAGCGCCTTTAAGGACAGGCCATGGCGCGGGGACCCTTGGCATGATCGACAATTTCGCCCTGGCGCTGAGCCATGGGTTGCTGATCCTCGCCGCTTGGCGCCTGTTGTCGCGCCCCGACCTCGACGATGACGGTGCGCACGCGCCCGACGCCGCGGGCTCCGGCGCATTGTTGAAAGCTTCATTTCTGAAAACCCCGTTCCGCAGGCCGAAACCGAAGCCGGAGGACCGCGCCGGTGCGTGATCTTTTCTTCGTCGCCTTCCTCGCCGCGTTGCTCGCGTTCGGCGTGAAGCGTCCGTTCCTGTTCGTGCTCGCCTACGCTTATGTCGACGTCGTCGCGCCGCAGCGCCTTTCTTATTATCTGCTCAACAGCATTCCGATCTCGCTGATCGTCGCCGCCCTCGCGATCGGCGGCTGGCTGGTCGCCGACGATAAGCGTGATTTCCGGGTCTCGCCGCGCCAGGGATTGATGATCCTGCTGCTCATCTATGCCGGCGCAACCACGCTCCACGCCGATTTTCCCGTCGACGCGCTGACCAAATGGGATTGGGTGTGGAAGGCGATGGTTTTCGCCATCTTCCTTCCCTTCACCTTGCGCACGAAGCTCAGGATCGAAGCCTATCTGCTGTTCATGACGCTTTCGGCGGCCGCGATCATCATCGTCGGCGGCCTCAAGACGGTCGCCTCGGGCGGCGGTTATGGCGCGCTCAACCTGATGGTCGACAACAACAGCGGCCTTTACGAGGGAAGCACGATCTCGACGGTGGCGATCGCGCTCGTGCCGATCATCCTGTGGCTGGCGCGGTTCGGCACCATCTACCCGCGCGACTGGCGGGTCCGCGCGTTCGCCTACAATCTGATCTTCGCCTGCGTGCTGATCCCGGTCGGCACCGAAGCGCGCACCGGCTTGGTCTGCATCGCCGTGCTGCTGTTGCTGACCCTGCGCGACGTCAAACGACGGCTGGTCTATGTGGGCCTGATCGGCTGCGCCGGGCTGCTTGCCGTGCCCCTGCTTCCGCAGAGCTTCACCGGGCGGATGGAAACGATCCAATCCTATCAGGCCGATCAATCGGCAAGCACGCGCCTCGCGGTCTGGGCATGGACTCTCGACTATGTCTCCGATCATCCGTTCGGCGGCGGCTTCGACGCTTATCGCCAGAACACCCTGCGCGTGAAGATGGTGACCACCGAGGGATCGGCGACGCAGCTGATCGACCAGCAGCTGACCGAGGACAAAGGCCGCGCTTATCATTCGAGCTATTTCGAGATGCTCGGCGAGCAGGGCTATCCCGGGCTGCTGCTGTTCCTCGTCATCCACTTCACCGGCCTGGTCCGGATGGAGATCCTGCGCCGGCGCTACCGCGTCGCAGACGAGAAGGACGGCTGGATCTCGCCGCTTGCGTCGGCGCTCCAGCACGCGCAGATCGTCTATCTGGTCGGATCGCTGTTCGTCGGGATTGCGTTCCAGCCGTTCGTCTACATGCTGCTCGCGGTCCAGATCGGCTTCGACAGCTATTTGAAGCAGCGCGAGCGCGCCAATCACCCCAATCCTTTCGCCCCGCGTGGCAAGCCGGCGGTCGCCGAGGCGTGAGCCCAGCGGACTGCGGGCGAAACGGGGCGCTCAGGCGGTTTCGAGCGGGGCGTCGGCGCTTTCGAGCAGCTTGATGAAGGCGTCGGTGAACGCGGGAATATCTTCAGGCTTGCGGCTGGTCACGATATTGCCGTCGGTCACCGCTTCCTTGTCGACGACGTTGCCGCCCGCGTTCTTGAGGTCGGTCCGGATCGAGGGCCAGCTCGTCACCGTCCGGCCGCGTACCACGTCGGCCTCGACGAGCAGCCACGGCCCGTGGCAGATTGCGCCGACCGGCTTGCCTGCATCGACGAACTTCTTGACCGTGTAGACGACCAGCTCGTTCATCCTGAGCTTGTCTGGATTGCGCGTGCCGCCGGGCAGGAGCAGCGCATCATAATCCTTGCTGTCGACGTCCTCGATCACCAGGTCGGGCTTGATCTTCTTGCCGGGCTGGTCACCCTTCTCGCCTTG